>JADGBN010000029.1 GCA_015231435.1 Gammaproteobacteria bacterium | reverse complement strand
GAGGAATCCGCCGGGAGTGAGGCTGTCGAGAAAGAGTTGCAGAACGCGCTCTTTTAGGGTCTGGTCAAAGTAGATTAGGACGTTGCGGCAGATAATTATCTGCATCTCCCCAAAAGCCGCGTCGCTTGTCAGATCATGGCGCGAGAAGATGAGATGATGCTTAAGACGGTTATCCATTGCCGCCCCATCGTAGCGGGCGTGATAGTAGTCCGAGAAGTCATTGCGGCCGCCGCTGGCATGATAGTTTTTAACATGTTGCTGCATCGCCTCAAGAGAAAAAATACCGTTGCGGGCCCGCTCCAGCACGGTCGGGTTGAAGTCGGTTCCGTAGATCTGCGACTGCTGCGCGAGGTCACTCTCTGCAAGAAGAATGGCCATGGAGTAGACCTCTTCGCCGCTGGCACAACCGGCATGCCAGATTTTGAGATGCTCTTCGTCGTGCAGCAGCGGCAGGATCGTTTCGCGCAGACAGAGGAAAAAGGGCGGGTCACGAAACATTTCGGTGACGTTAATCGAGAGATCGGTTATTAGGCGGTCAGGGAGTTGTTGATCGTAAAGGGCAAGGTGTTGCAGCGCCCCGATGGATGCGATTTTTTCGATCTTTAGCCGATGCAGCACGCGGCGTCGAGCTGAGTCGTAGGCGTAGTGGCGAAAATCCCAGCCATAGCGCCGTTGCAGTGCGGTAAAGAGAAGCTCAAATTCGAGTTGTTCAATTGCAGCTTTATCCGCTGTCACTGTCGGCTTCATCACCTTTAGCGGTAGAGCCAAACACGCATCATGGAGATCAGTTTGGCGCTGTCAATCGGCTTGGCGAGATAGTCGCTGGCACCCGCCTCGATACATTTGCCACGGTCGCCCTTCATCGCCTTGGCGGTGAGGGCGATAATTGGCAGCCTTGCGAAAGATGGCTGGGCGCGAATCCGCCGCATCGCTTCGTAGCCATCCATCTGTGGCATCATAATATCCATGAGCACTAGGGCAACATCTGTATGCTGCGCAAGCATATCCAGCGCTTCAATGCCGTTGGTGGCGGTAATCACCTGCATTTCGCGCTCCTGCAGTGCGGCGGAGAGGGCGAAGACATTGCGCATATCATCATCAACCAGCAGCACCTTGCGTCCCTTGAACAGGGTTTCGCTATCGTGCAGCATCTGCAGCATCCGTTGCTGTTTTCCGGGGAGATTGCTCTCAATGCGGTGGAGGAAGAGCGCGGTATCATCAAGCAGGCGCTCAGGTGACTGGGCATCCTTAATGATGACGCTGCGGGCATATTTGCGTAGCAGGTGGCGCTCTTTGGGTTCTAGATCACGCCCCGTGTAGATAACGACCGGTAGTCTCCCCTCCTTCAGCTTGGGGCTGAGGGATTCGAGTAGCTCGATGCCATTCATGTCATCAAGTCCGAGGTCGAGTACCAGACAGTCAAAGCTCTGGGCGCTAAGGAGTTCTAGCGCCTGCGTGCCACTGGTAGCGCTAATAATTTCAAGGTCGTTGCCGCCAAGCAAAGCGCGCACGCTCTCCTGTTGCGTTGGATCGTCCTCTACCAGCAGCAGTCGTTTTACCGGACGTTCGATAATCTGTTCGATGCGCGTAAAGGCGTCATTCATGGCGTTTAGATCAACCGGCTTGGTCAAAAAGCCGATCGCACCATGACTGAGGGCATCGGTTTCACGGTCTGCGGCTGACATAATATGTACGGGGATATGGCGGGTGCGGCCACTCTCCTTGAGGCGCTCCATCACTTTAAAACCGTTAATGCCAGGTAGACCGATGTCGAGAATAATGCCGCTGGGCTGGTGGTAGTCGGCAAGATAGAGACCCGATTCACCATCGGTTGCCAGTAACACCTTAAAGTTATGGTCGCGGGCGGTGCTGGCGAGAATGTCAGCGAAGCGGGTATCGTCCTCGATAATTAGAATTGAGCGCTCCTCCGGCTTAAGGGTGTGGCGATCATCGGGCAGCTCAGCGGCTGTGACCGCGGTTAACGGTGTGGGGAGCGGTGGCGGTGCTGCTGCTGGCGTGGGGGTTGGTCGGGAGGTGCTGGCAAGCGCTGCCACACGAACATCTGCCGCCACCACATCGTGGGGTAATAGGAGGTGAAACTGGCTCCCTTTACCCTCTTCACTCTCGAGCAGTATCTCACCCCCTAGCAGTTGTGCGAGTTCGCGAGAGATGGTTAGGCCAAGACCGGTACCGCCATACTGGCGACTGGTGGTGCCATCTGCCTGATGAAAAGCCTCAAAGATAGTTTGACGTTTATCGAGGGGAATGCCGATACCGCTATCGCTCACCGAAAAGGCGATCACCTCCTGGTTTTCCGTTGTCACAGGCAGGCTGCTGTTGCGGCATAGGGTAGCTTCAGGTGCTCCGATGCGCAGCCCGACATTGCCCCCTTTTGCAGTGAACTTAATGGCGTTGGAGAGCAGGTTGCGGACAATCTGTGTCAGCTTTTGCGAGTCGCTGCGCCACTGTTGCGGCGCCGCCGTGGTATCAAACGCCAGGGTGATCTGTTTTGCCTCTGCGAGGGGCAGAAATTTACGTTCAATATCAGAAATAAAATCGTTTAGATGGATGAGTTCAGCATGAACATCCATCCGTCCTGACTCAATTTTAGCAAGGTCGAGAATATCGTTAATCAGATGGAGCAGATCGCTACCGGAGTCGTGAATAGTCTGGGCAAATTTCACCTGCTGTTCGTTGAGGTTGCCACTTTTGTTCTCACTCAGCAGACGCGAAAGAATTAGCAGGCTGTTTAACGGGGTGCGCAGCTCATGCGACATATTGGCAAGAAACTCCGATTTGTAACGGCTTGCTTGACCCACCTCTGCGGCGCGCTGCTCAATTTCGCGTGTCGCCTGTTGCAGCTCATCGGCGCGCTGTAGCAGCTCTTGGTTGGCAATGCGCAGCTCCTCCTGCTGTACCTGTAGCTGTTCGTTCTTCTCCTCAAGTTCGGTCTGGCTGCGTTGTAGCCCCTCTTCGGAACGGCGTAGCTCATCCGCTTGATGCGCCAGCAGGCGGTTACTATCGCGCAGCTCCTCTTCGCGTGCCTGTAGCTCTTCCGCCTGAAGCTGAGTTTGGGTGAGTAGATCTTCTGTCCGTTCCCGTCCGATAGTGGACTGAACGGTAATCGCAATACGTGAATTTACCTTGGTCAGTAGCTCATTGTCGAGGGGACTCGGGGGGTGCAGCGATGCAAACTCCAGTAGTGCCACCACCTCACCGTTCCAGGTAAGCGGCACGATGATTAAATGGCTGGGTGCTATCGATCCAAGTCCCGAACTTAGGGCGAAGTACCCCTGCGGCAGATCGCTAATCACGCGTGGTTTTCGATCTAGAGCAGCCTGACCAATAAAACCTTCACCAAGGGCGAACTCGCTTGGAGTTTCAGGTGATGTGCTGCGGGCATGGGCCGCAAAAAGTTTGATGCGGTTGTTGCGCACAACATAGAAGGCACCGCCTGCGGCATTAACTGTTTCACAGAGGTTGTCAATAATGATGCGTGAGAGTTCAGGTAGCGCATGGTCACCGCGCATCGCGTCATTCAGGCGGTTCACTGCCTTTTGTAGCCAGTTGTGATCGCTGTCAAGCTGCTGAGCTTGGCGCAGCTCGCTAACCATGGCGTTAAAGCCTTCAGCCAGCTGTCCAAGTTCGTTACGACTCTCTGAGATTATCGAGGTGTCAAGGTCGCCGTCACGGACACGTTTGACGCCATGGGTGAGTGCTAGCAGCGGTCGCACAATATTTCGGGTCACTGGAATGGTGATGAGGGTGACCAGCAGTATCGTCAGAACAAGCAGCGCTACCGCCTGCCACTGATAGCGGTTGGCCGCAGCAAATGCGGTGTCGGCATCGACTTCAGCGATAATGGCCCAGGTGACTTCGGGAAGCTTCAGGGTATAAATGGCGCCAATCACCTGATTGCCGAGCGGGCCGTTGTCAAGAAGTGTCAGGATTTCGTCTTTGTGGTGATGGCGGGGTCTATTTTCTGTAGCCGCCAGGTGTTTAAGCCAGTTACGCGTGAGGGCGGTATCGATACGTTTATCGAGATAATCCTCTACTGCAGCGGGGCCTGGTGAGCGCAGGGTGAGATCGTTGGCAATTAGATAGGTCATGCCACTAATGCGTCTGTTATGCATTGTTGAGCTGAGCGCCTGGGTGATGTTGCGCTCGGTGATCTGCAGCACGAATGTGCCAATCTTTTCGCCGCTGACATCTACCATGGGTGCCGCCATAAAGCCGCTAATCCGGTTGCCGCTGGGCAGGTAGTGCTCAAGGTCAGAAAAGACAGGGCGACCGCTGTAAAAACTTTTACGCACGGCAGCGGCAAGATTTGTTCCGGCAGTTACGCCAGAAAATAGGTTACTGCCAAGATCTGTTTCGCCAGCGAGGGTATGCAGCACATTCCCTGCAGGGTCGACAAGTAGCAGATCATAGTAGCCTTCGAAAAGCCGTAACTCCTGTAAATTGGCAGCATACTGGTCAACCAGTTGGGCGCGGCGGTAACTGGTTGCGTAACTCTGTATCGGCAGACCGCTGGCAAGATAGTCACGGTTTAAGGCGCTCATAAATTCGAGGTTGCGATCTAGTCGCGATTCGCGCAGCAGGGTGGTGACAATCTGCTGGCCGTAGGTCTGCATGGCGTTGGCCTCTTGCTGCGCCTGAATAATCACCGTCTGCACTGCGGCAGCGTGAAGATTGTCGCGTGCGTTTTGTAGGCTGAAGAGGGTCACACCCAGAAGTGGCAGCAGGGCAACGGCGAGGATCCATAACGTTAGGCTGACGCCCAGACGGTTACGAATACTCATTGCCGAGTGATTTCCGTGGCGAAACGGTCGTCCGCAAGCGCCTCAATATCGATTGTGGTGGAAATAAAGCCCGCTTCGTGCGCCAACTCCATAATTTGGCGGAAACTCTCTTTGCTGTTGTCATCGACGTTAAGGTTAAGGTAATTAATTTTACCAAGATCCAAACTGGCGATGATCGCCTCATGGGTATGAGCTGGAATGTGCCGCTGCACCATGGCGACCATCTCATCAAGGGCCTTGCCGCCCTCGAGGCGTGCCGACTCAATATCGCGACCGGCGCGATGAATAGCGGTGATCACCTCCTGCAGGGCTGCCTGCTTATTGGCGATAACACTATCTTTGGCAATCATAATGCACTCGACATGGCCTTTAGGATGCTTCATGACATCTCGAGAGTACCAAGCGATATGACCGAAGCCATCGGTTTCGGCGATGTCGGGCCACGGCAGTGACTGCTCAAAGGCCGCTGGCTGGTCGCGTGCCGCCTCCTGTTTAAGAAAGGCCGTGGAGGCAGGTGGTTTGACGATGCGTAGCAGAACATCTGCCGCATCGCCATGGCGAAATCCAACGTTCATCCGGTTATCTTTTGGATATTTGTAGAGAACGGTGGTGTGGGTGGCGAGTGGTGACGGTACGGCAATGATAGGTAGTTCATTGCCATGCTTAAGCGCACGCAGACCATTGGCAACGCGGGCATCGGGCTGGCGTGCAGCCTTGTCAGGCAGCACCTGGACATAGCGGTTTAACGAGGCGTTAATCGCTAAGGCATTGCCATCGCGATGCACCAGACTGACCCAGCGAAAGTCGGGTTGGCGGGCGAACATATCCATCACCATCGGGGCGACGGTCAGCGCCGCATCGGCATCGGGTTTGGAGCGAAAATAGGCACGCACCAGATCTGGGCCGGGGAGTATTTTGAGTTGAAAGTCGGCAAATTGCATCGCGCCTGCGTACTTCTCGTAGGCGACAATGGCTGCATAGTGATCCGCCAGTGGGATACCGGCAACGAGAATCTGTTGGCGTTCGGCGACGGCGGGAAGGGCTAGGGGGAACAGCAGCCATAGCAGCAGTTGCAGCCACTGTTGCAGCGTGGCAGCAGGGTGTTTCATGGCGCTGCGCTGGCGGCTGGCAACGCCATGACGCGGTTGCGGCCTGCAGCCTTGGCCCGATAAAGACGCTGATCCGCCTCCTCAATAATGTTTTCGGCGGTTAAATGAGGGATCTCGTCAGAACAGACCACGCCAATGCTAACGGTGACTTTAAGGGTGCCCTGTGGTGTGGTAATTATCAGATCTTCGATGGCTTGGCGCACCCGTTCGCAGATATTGAAGGCTGACTCCAACGTGGTTTGCGGCATGATGAGGGTGAACTCTTCACCACCATAGCGAAACAGGGTATCGATGATCCGCAGTGACTGTTCAAAGGTGCGGGAGACCTGTACCAAAACGTTGTCACCGGAGGCATGGCCATAGGTGTCATTAATATTTTTAAAATGATCAAGGTCGAGTAGTGCCAGTGCCATCGGCTGGCCGCTACGTTTTGCAGTAGCCAGTGTTTTGTGAATTATCTCGTCAAACCAGCGGCGCTGGTAGAGACCGGTTAGGTGGTCATGAATGGCGAGATCGTGCAGCTCCTGCTGCTGTTCCATTATTTTACGGTTGGCAATCTCCAGCCGCTGCATCGCCTGTTGAATCTCCTGGCACTGGCGCCATAACTCGATGAAAACGCGAACTTTGCACTGGAGAATAAAGGGGTCAATCGGCTTAAAGAGAAAGTCAACGGCACCGGACTCGTAGCCCTTAAAACGGTGGGGGTCATCCTTGCTAATGGCAGTGACAAAGATAATCGGAATGGCACGGGTAGCTGCGTTGCTCTGCATGAGTTCAGCTACCTCGTAACCGTCCATGCCGGGCATCTGGACGTCGAGTAGTACTAGTGCATATTGATGCTTTAGCATTTGCGCCAGCGCATCGTTACCAGAGCTCGCTCGATGCAGGATCGCATCGCAATCGGCGAGCAGTGCCTCAAGGGCAAGCAGATTCTCTTCACGGTCATCGACGAGCAGTACCTTGGGATCATTCAGGCAGCTCTGTGGCGCGTGGATGGGTGTCATTCGTTTAAGCCTTTGGTTGTACTGGTTAAGATGCGATCATTGCGTTCACGCCTTGGACATCCCGTTGTCGCCGTCCTCTGATTGCTCGTTTTGCGGGGTGGTTAATACTCCTGCCCCTCGTCCCACATCTCCTTACTAAAGTGAACGACGCGGTTGCGCCCCTCCTCCTTGGCACGATAGAGGGCGACATCAGCAAATTTAATCACCTGCCAGAAGGTATCACCATCCTTGGGGTAGGTCGCGGCGCCAATCGAGATGGTTTTGCGCAGCACCGCACCGGGAACCTGAATCTTCATCTCTTCGACCGCTGCGCGAATCTTCTCCGCCACCTCGTCGCCATTGCCGCCGTGCAGATCGGTGAGAATGATGACAAACTCTTCGCCGCCATAACGTATCACCATATCAGAGCTACGTACCGCGCTTCGCAGTACTTTTGAGAGCTCTTTAAGCACGGTGTCACCCACATCATGGCCGTAGGTGTCGTTGACCTTTTTAAAATAGTCAAGGTCAAGCATCAGAATGGCAACATCCTTTTTATTGCGATCCGCATTGGCAATCAGGGTATCGACATACTCCTCAAGAAAACGGCGGTTGTGCAGGCCGGTCATCGCGTCACGCAGGGTTGATTCGCGCAGGGTATCCATCAGCCGTTTTGCCTCAATGACTGGCGAAGCTTCACGCAGATAGAGCTTCACATAGGGAAGAACCGCTTCATAACTTTCAGGCTTACTCTGATCGACCACCAGCTGCACAATGCTGCCAACGGTGCCAGACTGAATCACCGGAATGCAGATATGTTGCAGGCGTTCATCATCCTCACCGGGGTTAAAGGAGGGGCAGATAAGCGGATGTTGTACGGAGTCAATGAGATGCCCCGTTCGCCGTGCGCGACACGCCTCGGAACGGATGAGAATTTGTGGATGACACCAGCGACACTCGCCGCCCTCTTCACCATCGACATTAATCGCTACGATGCTATTTTTTGCCGGATTGATCTCATAGAGAGAGAAGAAGCGAATATAAAAATCTTCGCGAATGGTGCGTGCCAGTCGGCAGTAGACCTCGCGCTTGGTCTCATCCTCTTCAATGGCAAGTTTGAAATGGGAGGTCTCAATAAGCGCATGGACCATTCCCATGGTGCTATTGAGTAGATTGGTGTCGTGACTGGTGGGGGTAAACTGAATGAGCTGGGCAATACTGCCACGGATGTTATTAAGGCCACTGCTGAGAAAGCTCATCAGTTTATTCATATCGGTGGCAATTTGCCCAATTTCATCATCGCTCACCCGCCGCACCGGCTGCGCGGTAAACTGACCATCAAGGGCATTGGTCACCAGTGTTTGCACATGGTTGGCTGTCTCGATTAAAGGACGGGTCAGACGACGCATGAAGATGACTACCATCAGACCAAACAGGGCGATCACGAGGGTCATCACCCCTACCGTGACCAGGACATCACCCTTCTGATTGGCAATCGAGAAGGTCATGGTAATTGCGCCAAGTGTTGTCCCTTCAGGAACTGCATGACAGGTGCTGCAGGCTGGGGTGATGTTGCCGGTGTTGACATTGTAGGGGAGCGTAGCGCGAAAGATCGGATCACCCCACTCATCAATTACGCCAAAATAGGGTTCACCGCTGGCGATCACCTTTTCGTCAATACTATCATGTGCCGACTCATAGGCCTCTCCAGAACCGTACTGTTCTATCACCTTAGGCCCGCGCATGACGCGAACGCTTTTGAGATCCTGAATGGTGGTCAGACGCTTGAGAAAGTTCCCACGATTTTGAATAACCCCATTGACCATAAGTTCAGTTAAACCGACTAAAACCACTTCAGCTGCGGTTTCCGCGCGCTCCTTGGCAGTCACTATCGAGAATTGACGAAAGGAGACAAGACTGACCGCCACGAGAATGAGCAGCATGGAGGTCGCAATGGAGATAGCGAAAAGTGTGGTTTTAGTGTTCAGTTGCATTCGTGCGCACCTTGGTTAATAGGTAATTATGTTTATAGTTGTAAATCATAACGTGCAGCCATGTATCGGGCAATGAGCAATTGATTGATTCACACAAAATTGGTAAGGAATAAAGGGGGACTGTTGACGCAGAATTAATATGGGGTATGAGGGAAGCGGGTAGATGACTTGTTGCTATCGTTTTATGAGGTCATGTAGGCAGATACCTAAATGACTTGGAGAGGCAGGTAGGCGGCAAAGGCGCGAATCCCCATGAGCATAGAGTGGAGTCTTCGCCGAGGGCGATTTGGGCGAGGCGGTCGGATCGGTTCATACCATCCATGCCTCCACGCCATATTCGGCAATCGGTTCCCGAATTTCCGTAGGGGCGAAAGATTTGTCCAATTCCCATTGCACCGGGTTGTTGTGGATATATTCCCGAATGCGGTTCAATTCCGGTGTGTTGCGGACGATCTGTTCCCAATAATTGCGTTGCCAGACGTCATATATTGGGGTGTTGTTTCGCATCCATTTGGTTACGCCGATTTTAAATCCACGAACAATGGAGCCAATGGTTTTCGATGTGCCGCATGGACGTGTTGGTTGGGGTAGGGGCGAAAAATTTGGTTGGGGTTGGGGCGAAAAATTTGGTTGGGGTTGGGGCGAAAAATTTTTCGCCCCAACATTGCCGGTGATAACAACAATGCCGTGAATATGATTTGGCATGACCACAAATTCATCCAGATCAACCTGTGGAAAATGGATTGGAATGTCATCCCAACATTGGCGCGCAATATTCCCCGCCTCATTCAATCGCATTTCACCATCCACGATTTCCCCGAACAGACATTCCCGGTTGTGGGTACAGATGGTGACGAAATAGGCCCCGGCCTGGGAATAGTCGTATCCCTGCAACCGGATGGAACGGCGGTGTCGTCGGGGCGGGATGGCGTCATTCTGTAGGGGCGAAACCTGTAGGGGCTGTAGGGGCGAAAAATTTTTCGCCCCTACGCTGTATGAACCTTTGATAAATAACGGGTATTTATTAAGGTGACGGTGATTCAAGTATCAATGCCCTGTTCGGCCAGGGTGACGGCGCGGAAGATGGCGCGGCTTTTGTTCATCGTCTCTTCCCACTCTTTTGCCGGTTGTGAGTCATAGACAATGCCTGCGCCCGCCTGCATATAGAGGGTTTCACCGCAAATCACTGCGGTGCGTATCGCGATAGCGGTATCCATGTTGCCATGCCAGCCAAGGTAGCCCACCGCACCGGAGTAGATGCCGCGTTTAACCGGTTCAAGTTCGTCAATAATCTCCATGGCGCGAATTTTTGGCGCACCCGAGACGGTGCCGGCGGGGAAGGTGGCACGCAGGACGTCCATGGCGCTCATGCCGGGTTTTACTTCACCTTCGACGTTGGAGACGATGTGCATGACATGGGAGTAGCGTTCGATAACCATCTTTTCGGTTAGTTTGACTGAACCGGTGGTGGCTATACGTCCGGCATCGTTACGCCCTAAATCAATGAGCATGAGGTGTTCGGCGATCTCTTTGGGATCGGCGAGCAGATCGGCTTCGAGGGCTTTATCCTCGGTCTCGTCACGACCGCGATGCCGCGTTCCCGCAATCGGGCGTACCGTTACCTTGCCATCCTCAAAGCGGGTGAGAATTTCCGGGGAGGAGCCAACGACCTGATGATCCCCTAAATCAAGAAAATACATATAGGGGGAGGGGTTGAGGCAACGCAGCGAGCGGTAGAGATCAAGCGGACGGCGGGGAAAGGGGATGGCGAGACGCTGGGAAAGAACCACCTGCATAATATCCCCATCGGTAATGTAACGCCGTGAACGTTCGACAGCCGCTTCAAAACCTTCACGGGTAAAGCCGGAGATAAAGTCATTTTCGCCCACCACCCGCTCTTTTTTGAAGGCGTAGCGTGGTGCCGGAACCTTTAGTGCGATTTTAAGCCGTGCGAGTTTTTCGTGCGCCAGCGCCAGCGCGCCCTGCTGTTCCGGGTTGGCGTGGACAATCAGATAGAGGCGGCCGCTTAAATTATCGAAGACCACCACCTCATCGGAAACCATTAGCAGAATATCTGGTGTGCCCATTTCATCGCGATTGGGGCAGATCCCCAGACGCGGTTCAATATAGCGAATGGTGTCGTAGCCAAAATAGCCGACCAGCCCGCCACTAAAGCGGGGAATGCCGACAACTGGAGCAACGCGAAACGTCTGCTTGAAGGTCTCTATCCAGGCAAGCGGGTCGGGAACCGTTACGCGGTTGCCCAGTTCGCCGGCCACCTCATGTTGGACTTCATGATCAAAGACCTTTATTACCTCCTGCGCGGGGAGACCGATGATTGAGTAGCGCCCCCATTTTTCGCCCCCCTGCACCGACTCCAGCAGATAGCTGTAACGTCCCTCGGCAAGTTTTAGATAACAGGAGAGGGGGGTATCGAGATCGGCAAGTACCTCGGCCATCACCGGAATGCGGTTATAGCCAGCGGCAACGAGTTGATTAAAGGTGGTTTGATCCATGAAAAAGAGCGTCCGATTATGCCAGTAGCGCTGCTAACTCGGTCATTGAGTCGATTACCGCATCGGGATTGGCAAGATGAATATCGACGCCGTGGTTATAGCCATAACTCATGCAGATAATTGTAAAACCGGCTGCCCGCGCCGCTTTGACATCGCTAACGGAGTCACCAATCATCAGGGCGTTTTCCGGCTTGACCGCAAAATGGGTTGCTGCGTGCAGCAGGGGCAGCGGATGCGGCTTCTTTTCACTTAAGGTATCACCACTGATAATAATGCCAAAGAAGTCGGCAACGCCTAAATCATGCAGTAGCGGTTCGGTAAAGCGGGCCGCTTTATTGGTAACGCAACCAAGGGCGTAACCACGGCTTTGCAGCAGGTTTAGCCCCTCCAAAACGCCGGGATAGAGGCGACTGCGTTTGCTGGTATTTTCGGCATAGAGTGAGAGAAAGATCGGGTAGGCACGGTCAAAGAGGGCGTCTTCCGGCTCATCATCAAGGGAGTCGGTCAGGGCACGGCGCACTAGACGTTCAACGCCGTTGCCCACCCAGTTGCGTACCCGTGCCTCGCCGCGTTCGGGCAATCCGAGCGCCTGCATCATGGTATCGACGCAGAAGCAGAGATCGGGAACACTATCCACCAAGGTGCCATCGACATCGATAAGCACCATTTGCGGTTTAAACGGTAGCATTAGCGCTTTACTTTCGCAAGTTCGTCACGGAAGGCGCGCAGAATGGTATCGTAACGGTGCGGATCGCTGGCGACCGCCTTGCCAAAAATACCAGAGCCGGCGACAAAGGTATCACAGCCGGTTTCAGCCACTTCACGAATATTGTCCGCCTTGACACCGCCATCAATCTCCAGACGGATGTTGTAGCCCGATGCTTTAATACGACGATGGCACTCACGCAGCTTATCCATCGCTGCCGGAATGAAGCTTTGACCGCCAAAGCCGGGGTTAACCGACATAATGAGGATCATGTCGATTTTATCCATAACAAAGTCGAGATAGGAGAGCGGTGTAGCCGGGTTGAATACTAGGCCGCTTTTGCACCCTTCGGCACGAATGAGTTGCAAGGTGCGATCGACATGCTCGGAGGCTTCGGGGTGAAAGGTGATGTAGGTGGCACCTGCCGCAGCAAAGTCAGGAACGATTCTGTCCACCGGCTTGACCATGAGGTGAACGTCGATATCTGCGGTGACCCCATGCTTGCGCAGCGCCTCACATACCAGTGGGCCAATGGTCAGATTAGGGACATAGTGGTTATCCATGACATCAAAATGGACAATATCTGCGCCCGATTTAAGAACGTTATCTACCTCTTCACCTAGGCAGGCAAAGTTGGCGGAGAGAATTGATGGGGCTATCTGAAAGTCGTTCATCGGTAGTACCTCTTTTATGGGTTAAGCGGGACAGGGTTAAATCAGAAAAGGGAGGTTATCAGTCGGCCTGAGCATTCCAGCGCAACTGGAGTTCATCAACCATGGAGTAGAGCTGTTCGAGGCGCGCCTCACTGTTACGGGAGAACTTTAGCATTAGCTGGATGGTGCTGCCATCGCGCTGCTCCTCAATATCTTGGCAGAGACGTAACACTTCACCTTCGAGTTCGATGTGATACCCCTCAAGGTGAATGGTGATGTGGGCGTGCTGGTAGATGTGGATGTTTTTCGAGAACTCTGTAGGCAGTCGCAGCAGACATGCTTCAACCGAAATGTCGATAAGATCGAAGTCAGCAGAGCAGAGATTTTCGAAGCAGATATGGATGGTGTAGTCTCGGTCAGGCTGTAGGCGCTGATGCCGGCGTTGGTCAATGGAGTGGGTAACACGATCAATCACCCGTAAGATACCGACCGAGATAAAGGGTTTGTTGAGAAAGTAGATATCATGGTGGTTAAAGTGTTCAGCAATTGACCCCACCCGGATCGCTTCGGTCATAATCACCAGCGGGGTATTGTGGTTCTCAAGGTCAGCGCGAATCGCATCAATTAACCCAGAGCCGGAGTGTTTCCAGTCAAGAAAGATGAGATCTGCCTCGCGGTTGGAGCGGACGAACCGAACCGCCTCGTCATGGGTGGGAATATGGATGATCTCACCCTCAGGAAAGCGTGACTGCAGGGTCGGGTGCATAAACTCAAAGACCTGATGGGTATCGATGACCAGTATGGTGGGATCGTTTCTCATATTATTCTCATCTTCTCTAATGGTAGCTAATGGTATCTCTCTGCGTAACCGTTCAGACCCCCATCACTTTTGCCCCCCTCTCCCCTCGGGAGAGGGTTGGGGTGAGGGTAAAAAAGCAGGGCGTCTGAACGGTTACCTCTCTGCGGCTGTCGGCATTAAGGTGACACCGGCTATTGTAGCGTGACAGTGTGACTCTTGACGAGTTGAAAATAGGGTACTGGTTAAAGTTCCTGCCATTCGCGCCAGACAAAGGTGCTGATAAAGCCGCCGATCATGCCGCTGAGCATCCCTGCGGTGACCGCCAGCGAGAGGTGCTCCTCAATGGTGAGCAGCAGGGGAAGATAGTCTCCTGCTAAATCGGGGTTAATGGAGGTTGACATGAGCCACAGTCCGGTCGTGACCAGCAGTGAGACGGTGATGGCGACCAGCATGCCATCGCCGACCGGTGTTAGAATTTTGGAAAATATACGGATGAAAGTGGGTACCAGGCGGGTATAGATAATGCCGACGACGGGGCAGAGCACCGCAACCATCCAGTGGCTCGCTAGCGGTAGCGGGGTGAGCAGGCTTAGGGTGACGTAGAGTAGCGAGACAATAAAGCCAGAGACCAGACCAGTTATCGCCTTGGCATCCGCAAGGCCAATGCGTGAGTGGTGGGCAAGGCGACCAAAAGCAGCGCCGACAATAGCGCCGCAAAGCAGGGCGCCAAACCCCATTTGCAGGGGGTTAATCGCCCCCTCGGCAATCACCAGCATAATGACGCTGTAGATCGAGGCAAATAGGGCGACAATTACGGTCAGGCGCATACTGCCGTAGATTAGAGCGGCGACCGCAGAGGAGAGCGTACCGGCTATCAGATAGAGTGGCAGCGGGGGAAGGAAGGGCTGTAGCACGCCAAGAACAAGGGCAAAGATCATGCCGTAGAGAATGCCGATGTAACCCCAGATGACAACGCGCAGCGTTGACTCTTTAAGGCGATCAATAAGTATGCGGGGGAGTTCAAAGTCACGCTCAGGGGGGGAGTTGTGGTTGCTATCAGTAGGGGTCATAACGCTATCCGGTGAGACAGGGAGGGGTTATTATAATACCGAACCGCTCTATTAGCAGAGATTAATGAAGTATACCCGTCATCCTTGAAAACGGTGGTTCGTTGGCCGAGCTTAATCACCCTAGGCTCACCCCAATCAGATAGCTTATCTATGCTCATGGGGATTCGCGACTTTGCCGCCCTCCATCATTTCCAATGGTTTTGGGTATAGATAGAGATCAAAACGGTGTTTGGCGGAGTTAATCGCCACCGCTGGCGGCAGATTATCCAGTGCGTCGGCGCCACGCGGACGTTTAACTACCACCCGCTTTTGCGCAGTGTCAAGGGCAACGCTCAGTAGCCCCTCCCCCTGTTGGGCGGGAACCAGCAGCTGGAGTAGCGCCATCTCCTGTTTTACTTCGGCATGACGCGCTTTTCCTGCAGGGTGCGGATACATCGGGTCAAGGTAGATAACCTCGGGACGCGCCTCTGTCGGCAGATTTTGTAAATAGGTGGCGGCATCACTATGTACCAGCTGCATGCGTTGGCTCATGCTGGCTGTTTCGGGGTGGGCAGCGGCACGTCTTAAACCATCCTCCAACAGCGCGGCGACGACGGGGTGCGACTCTACGAGCGTTATCGGACAACCGAGGTTAGCGAGTATTGCCGCATCGCGACCCCATCCTGCGGTGGCGTCAATGACAGTGGGTGCATAGCGACCCTTAATCCCGACGGCGCGTGCAACTGCTTCGTGGTGAATGCCGGGCTGCCGACGTCGGTAGCCGACCGTACCGCTGACCCAGTCAACCGTGGCGACGAGCTGTTTTGCTGCGGCTGGGCGGCGTGGTAACGGGTTGCTTGTTTCGCCATTGGCTGCAGGTTGGCAGGCTGCACAATAGCGCAGTGAGAGGCGTTCATCACGCCACTGTAACTGCCAGGGGCTGTCGTTCTCAAGGTAGTCTGATGGCAACTGCCAGCGTTGAACTAATTCGCTAAGGTAACTGTCTCTCATGCTGTTTTGGGTAGTGACCGGATCTTGTGCATTATACCCTTTCTACTTGAAACTGCAGGTAGGCGGCAAAGTCGCGAATCCCCATGAGCTTAGATAGACTAAGTGATTGGGGTGAGCGACTGCAGCCAACGACCCTGCAATTTCAAGTAGTTTGGGTAGATACGGTGTTGCAGGGTGCCTCTGCTGCTTTATGTGGTACGCTTGTGGCAGGTTTGTAGCCGCTGTTTTTGATGTTTAATTGTAAAAGGTGAGTGTGACGATGGGTTTAGCCAATACCTTAACTGACAGACTGATTGAAGTTCGTGATTTAAGCCGATCTTTTGGCAGTCATCAGGCGGTACGCAATGTAAGTTTTGAGGTTAAACGCGGTGAGGTGCTCGGCTTTCTGGGTCCTAATGGGGCGGGAAAATCGACCACCATGCAGATGTTAACCGGTAATCTCGCACCGACGGCAGGTTCGGTGATGATTAATGGTATCGATATGCTGGCAGAGCCACGAAGGGCAAAAGCGATGCTTGGATTTTTGCCAGAGTTGCCACCGCTGAATGCTAATCTGACGGTCGATGAGTATCTCACCTTCTGCGCCCGTCTGCACCGTATTCCCGTGAAGATGGTCAACAATGCCGTGACCCGGGTGAAGGGGCGCTGCGGCCTTGAGGCAGTGAGCGGGCGTTTGCTGGGCAATCTCTCCAAAGGGTTTCAGCAGCGTGTCGGGATTGCCCAGGCGATTATTCATAACCCCGCAGTGGTGATTCTCGATGAGCCGACGGTCGGGCTTGACCCGCTGCAGATTCGTGAAATTCGCACCCTGATTAAAGAGCTTGGCGGCGACCATAGCGTCATTCTCTCCACCCATATTCTTCCTGAGGTGTTGGCAACCTGCGACAGGGTGCAGATTATGCATCAGGGCGAGCTGCTGCTGAGTGATTCGATTGCGGCGGTAAACCAGCAGATGCGCGTCTCAAGCCATCTGCTCAGCTTTGAACGGGCGCCCGCGACGGATGCGCTGCAGGCACTTTTGGGTGTCGTGCGGGTGGAGTTGCTGGGTGACGGACAGTGGCGCCTGCATCATGCTCCGGATGCCCCAGTGAGTAGCTGGGTAGCGGCGGCGGTGGCAGGTAGCTGGGGGTTGACGGCGCTGGTACCGGAGCGGCGTACTTTGGAAGATCTTTTTGTCGAAATTATTACTCAGGATCATCACCTGTCGGAGGCCGCATGATTGGCACCATTGCTGCGCGTGAACTGCGCTTACTCTTTCTCTCTCCCCTCGCTTGGTCGCTATTGGCGGTGGTGATGTTTATTCTTGGTTGGCTCTTTCTTACCCAGCTCGATCTTTTTATGGTTTATCAGCCACAACTGGCGACGCTAGAGAGTCCGCCCGGGGCGACGGAGGTGATCGTTATGCCGCTCTTCTCTAGTGCGACGATTATTCTGTTACTCATCATGCCGCTGCTGACGATGCGTCTGGTGAGTGAGGAGCGACGCTATCGCACTTTGCCGCTGTTGCTTAGTGCGCCGCTGTCGATGAGCGAAATTATTCTTGGTAAATATCTGGGGGTGCTCTCGTTTGTATTGCTGCTGCTGCTGTTTGTGGCACTGCTGCTGCTGTCGCTGCTAACGGTGGGGAGTCTTGATCTTGGCTTGTTAGCCACCGGGCTTTTAGGTCTGCTGTTAATCTCTGCCGCTTTTGCTGCTGCAGGGCTATTTATCTCGACGTTAACTGATCAACCGGCGGTGGCTGCGGTGGCTAGTTTTGGCCTGCTGCTGCTGCTTTGGGTGATTGATATTGGTGGGCGTGAGATGCGCGAGGGCGCTGTTGGGACGGTATTACAGTACCTGTCACTGCAGCGGCACTACGAGCCGATGTTACAGGGCCTTTTACGCAGCAGCGACCTTATCTATTTTCTGCTCTTTATTGGCACCTTTTTAATCCTGGCGGTGCGCCGTCTCGATGCTGATCGTTTACGGGGGTAGCAGAGAATGATGATGAGTAGCCGTCTGCGGCGGGTTTTGCTGCTGCAATCGTGGAGTTTTATACTGCTGCTGGGGTTGGCGGTGGGCTTAATCGCAGCGCTGTCGCTGCGTTATGACCATCAGATGGATGTCACGGCGGCAGGGCGTCATACCCTAGCCGAGGCGACGCTGGCGCTGTTACAGGAGCTTAAGGAGCCAGTGGTGATCGAGGTCTTTACCCGTGATGTCGCGGGCGGGCAGATACGGCAACGGATTAGCGATCTGGTGAGCCGTTATCAGCAGCACTACGGAAAAATTACCCTGACCTTTGTTGATCCTGATACTGATCCGCAACGGGTACGGGCGTCAGGCATTAGCCGCGATGGCGAGTTATTGGTGAAATATGGTGAGCGCAGCGAAAACCTGACGCAGGTGGGTGAGCAGGGGTTGACCAATACACTACAGCGTCTGGCACGCGCGAAAGATCGTCGTGTGGTTGTGGTTGCAGGGCATGGCGAGCGTAGTGTTGAAAAAGGGGCGAATCATGATCTTTCGCAGTGGGCCGAGGGGTTAAGGCAGAAGGGGTTTACCTTTACGACGGTTAATCTCACCACCGATTTACAGATTGATGATCAGGTTGCGTTGCTGATGCTGGCTTCGCCACGGGTTGAGCTGCTGCCTGGGGAGATTGAGTTATTACAAAAATATGTGAACTCGGGTGGCAATCTGTTTTGGTTGCGTGATCCTGATGATAAAGTGGCACTGCCCTCTCTGGAGGAGGCGTTGGGTATCCATTTTGCTGCAGGTACCGTGGTTGATCCGACCGGCCAGATGATTGGTATTGATAACCCCGCAATTGTCGTGGTCGCCGATTATGCTGACCATGCGGTGACCCGGCAGATGAATACGCTGACTCTCTTTCCCCTAGTGTCGCCGCTGACCATTGATATGGCTGGTGAGGCACTCGGTTGGCAAGCGGAGCCGCTGCTGCAAACTCTGGATCGGAGTTGGGCCGAGGAGGGTGAACTGCGGGGAACGATTCAGCAGGATCTCTATGAACAAGCGGGGCCACTCACGCTGGCAGTTGCGCTGCAACGTCCGCGTCCTGAAGCGCGTGGTGATAACGGGGAGAGTATTGATAAGGCGCATGAGCAGCGGGTGATTGTCGTTGGTGACGGTGATTTTTTCAGTAACACCTATTTGGGTAATGGTGATAATCAGGCGCTTGCTGATCGGATGCTGAACTGGCTGGCAACGGATGATAATTTTATTCAAATACCGCCGCGTCGTGCACTTGATATGAACTTGACGCTAACCCCGATGACCGCGGCGATGATTGGTTATGGCTTTCTGCTGCTGTTACCGTTGTTGCTGATTAGCGCCGGGGTAGGGATCTGGATGAAGAGGCGCAGACGTTAAATGAATGGATGGTTGAGTCATGCGACGCTGGCACTGTTGGTGGTGCTGCTGGCGGGGTGGTTGCTGCTCGATGAGGCGCCTTTGGCTACGGATAAAATATTAACCACCCTTGCCGCCAGCGAGGTGACGCAGTTAACCCTGCGCCACCGCAGTAGTGACCAGGAGATCCGCTTAGGTCGTCAGGCGGGGCTTAATGGTGCCGCAGGCGAGTGGCAGTTGCTTGCGCCGCTTAACTTTGCGGCAGAGAGCTATAAGGTGGAGTCGCTGCTAAAAATCCTCTCTGCAGCGGTGATAAGCCATTTCAAACCGACCGCCGATTTGGGCGATTATGGTCTTGCAACGCCATCGTTACAGATGGTGTTTAATAACACCCTGACCCTTAATTTTGGCAAACAGACACCTGTCGATAACCATCGCTATCTGCAACTAGGCGATGAGATTTTTGTCGTGCGTGATACCGTTTATGCGATGGCGGGAATGGCGGTCGGGGATTATCTTAACCGTCATCCGTTACCTGCTGGTGCGCTCATTGCCAGCATTCATACCGGTACGCATACCCTAACCTTTGCCGAGGGGGGGTGGCAGGTAGAACCTGCAGTTGCTGGACTGAACAGTGAGCAGATCACCGAGTGGTTAAATAGCTGGCGCCATCTTTATGCCATGAATGTTGAGTGGGATGTCGCTGCGGCGGCAGCACTGGTGGCAGCGACGGATCGGGTGGTGCAGTTCACCTTTCAGGAGGAGGGGGTGCCTGCGCTACAGCTCCATTACCGGCAGCAGGCGGGTGAAGTGCAGCTGGTCAATGCACAAAGCGGGGTGATCTATACCATTCACGAAAGTAGTGCCACGACGCTGTTTGATATTACCGCAATGGTCAGGGAGACGCCGGATGCCGGAGCTGCCGGAGGTTGAGACGACGCGGCGCGGTATTGCCCCCTATCTGTTACAACAAGCGATCGTCGGCGCGGTGGTGCGTGAAACACGGCTGCGTCTCTCACTTGCGGCAAGTGAGGCAGGCGCCTTAAGTGGCTATACGGTGACGGCGGTGGCGCGGCGTGCCAAATATCTGCTCCTGGCGCTGGATCAGGAAAATTACACCCCCCTGACGCTGCTAATTCATCTGGGGATGTCAGGTTCACTGCGGATTTGTGAACCGGATACGGTGGCGGGTAAGCATGATCATATCGATCTGCAGCTGGGGAACCACAAGTTGCTGCGCTATCACGATCCGCGTCGTTTTGGCGGAATGCGGCTCTGTCACGGCAACCTCTCTGAAGTGCTGCAACTGCCGCCTTTGGCGCAGCTGGGCCCCGAGCCACTACAAGAGGCGTTTAACGCGGATAGCCTGCGGGCTCAGTGTCGTGGTCGCCAGCGTTCGATTAAGAGTCTGATTATGGATCAGCAGCAGTTGGTGGGGGTGGGGAATATCTACGCCTGTGAGGCGCTTTTTCTGGCGGGTATCAGACCCCGGCGACTTGCCGCCAATTTGGCAAAAGGGGAAGTTCAGCGCCTCGTTACGGCGATAAAAACGGTTTTGCAGCGGGCAATTGATGCGGGTGGCACGACGTTGCGCGATTTTGTCGGGGGGGATGGTCAACCCGGTTATTTTAGTCAGCAACTGCATGTTTATGGGCGTACCGCGATGCCGTGCCTGACCTGTCAAACCACAATCAAAAAGTATGTCAGCGGTGGTCGTTCAGGGTTTTACTGCCCCAAGTGCCAGCGTTAGGGTGTTGTCGGGGGCGATAGTTTTGGTGCTTTTCACTTTGTCGTGTTACCCTTTATCCATGTTTACTGGTTTCTTCTTATCCCCCTACTACTTATGTCCAAATTAAATCAAACTAAACCGTCGGTTAGCGAGGCCGTTCTCATGAGTGTTGAGTCACAACGTTATGTCACCCTTATCGATCATCAAAAAGGTGAGAGTTATGATTTTCCCCTGATGTCGGGAAGTGAGGGGCCAGATGTGATTGATATTCGCGATCTCTATGCAAGAACTGGGATGTTTACCTACGATCCGGGATTTACCTCTACGGCAAGTTGTGGCTCCAGTATTACCTACATTGATGGCGAAAAGGGCATTTTGCGTTATCGTGGTTATGATATTGAGGAGCTGACAGAACACTCTGATTTTATGGAGGTCTGCTATCTGCTGCTCTATGGTGAGTTGCCTAATTTGGCACAGTTAAGCAATTTTGAGTGTGATATTACACACCATACGATGCTGCATGAACAGATTTCCAATTTTTTCAAGGGCTTTCGCCGTGACAGCCATCCAATGGCGACAATGGTTGGGGTGATGGGGGCGCTTTCTGCCTTCTATCACGATAGTCTTGAAATTGATAACCCCAAGCATCGCATGATCGCCTCCTATCGCATGATCGCCAAGGTGGCAACCATTGCCGCCTGGGCTTATAAGTATTCAATTGGTCAGCCTTTTGTCTATCCGCGTAACCATTACTCTTACGCAGAGAACTTTTTACACATGATGTTCTCGGTGCCAACGGAGGAGTATCTGGTCAATCCGGTGATGGCCAAGGCGATGGACAGAATTCTGATTCTTCATGCTGACCACGAGCAGAACGCCTCAACCTCGACGGTACGGCTGGCCGGATCATCGGCAGCGAACCCTTTTGCCTGTATTGCCTCGGGAATTGCTTCGCTCTGGGGACCAGCGCATGGCGGTGCGAATGAGGCGGTGCTGAATATGTTGCAGGAGATTGGCGAGGTTAAAAACATTCCCGCTTTTCTGGCACGTGCCAAAGATCGCAGTGACTCTTTTCGTTTAATGGGGTTTGGTCATCGTGTTTATAAAAATTACGATCCGCGTGCCAAGGCGATTCAGGAGAGCTGTCACGAGGTCTTAAAGGAGGTTGGTGGCGGTCATGATCCACTCTTTGATTTAGCGCTGGAGCTGGAGCGTGTGGCGCTGGAAGATCCCTATTTTATCGAGAAAAAACTCTTCCCCAATGTCGATTTCTATTCAGGTGTTATCTTTAAGGCGATAGGTATTCCGGTTTCGATGTATACCGTGCTTTTTGCAGTGGCGCGTACCGTAGGTTGGGTCTCACAGTGGAACGAGATGTATAACGACCCAACACAGAAGATTGGGCGTCCACGGCAGCTCTATAAAGGGGCAACCTATCGCCCCTATCTTCCGGTGAATGAGCGTAAACGTTAAGGCGACGGTGTGGCGACCGCAAGATCTGCTGCTTTTGCCATTTTACTGCGATAGGTCTCAATCATTTTATGAATACGACCGATGGAGAAGGGTTTGAGAATGTAATCACTGGCGCCAGCGGCAAGCGCCTCTTTCACCACCTCGGCATGATTGGTGCTGCTGACCATGACTGCGTAAACGTGGTTATCACTCTTTTTAATCTCTTTTAGTGCCTCAATGCCATTCATCGTTGGCATGTCGATATCCAACAGAAGAATATTGACCGGTTGTTTGTTGTAACGGGTGACGGCGTTATGACCATCGCCAACGCTGAACTCAATTTGACAGCCCGCTTTACCAAGCAGGAATGTGAGTAACTGGCGCGTCGTTTTGTCATCATCGACGATGCCTACGGTAACTATTTTTTCCATAATGGTTGCTTCACGTTGTCTTCAGAGTCTCCTCTGCTAATGATGAGAATAGCGGGCGTGCTGTCAGGAACGCTTGTTGGCGAACTCATAAGAGGTTCAGATCTCATTTTCCAGTTGTTGCCGCAGTGCAATCACCTCGTTATCCAGCAAGCCTGCAAGCCACTGCAGTTGTGTACTATTTTTAGCAAGGGCGGTTAGCTCAATCTCTTTACAGAGGCAGCTGAGCGCTTTACCGCCGACATTGCCGCTGGCACCTCTGATTTGGTGGGCGGCAGCGGCAATGCGGGTATAATCATTATCTTGCAGGGCATTTTGCAGCGCCAGCCACTGATCTGGCAGATCCTCAAGGTAGCTACTGGCAATCATGGCAATAAGCGATGCATCATCACCCACCCGCTCCATCAGATCGTCACGATCAAATACTGCTTCATTACTATGTTTCATAGAGTTTCCCCAATCGATAGCCAGCTATGGAGTCACTCTCTATTGTACTGAAGACGCCCTTAACAGCCACTCTTTTTTTTGCAGCGCTAGCCAACGAAAGGATGAGTGATGGGTATCGAATAAGCAAATGTTGCCAAGCCCGTCAATCGGACTCAGCAACCATCTGACCTTGTGGGAACGTCTCAATTTGCTTTAACATCAACTCCTCCCGCCACGGAGGAATCGTAGGATAGACGCGTTGCTGAAGGTTAATGATTGGGCCAATATCGCTGTGACGGGTATGGCGGATTATAATTTTCTTGTTCATATTGATTTGGTCGGGATGAGAGGATTCGAACCTCCGACCCCTGCCTCCCGAAGGCAGTGCTCTACCAGGCTGAGCTACATCCCGACACGGTTAATAACGTCTCTCTACGGAGAAGTGGGCTAAGTTTATCATTGCCTGCTTGATTTCGGAATCGTTTATTGTGGCGAGGGCGGCAATGGCGGTGTCGGCCTCTTTGCGTGCGGTTGCCAAGGTGTATTCAATGGCGCCGGAGCTGGTTATCGCCTGCATGACTGCGGCAATTTGATCCCCTCCACCCTGTTCTATTGCGCGAACAATCACCGCAGCTGCTTCAGCAGTGCCATGGTGAATGGTGTAGATAAGCGGCAGGGTTGGTTTGCCTTCAGCTAGGTCGTCACCAATATTTTTGCCCAGCTCAGTTGTGGTGGCACTGTAATCGAGGGCGTCATCCACAAGCTGAAAGGCGATGCCGAGGTGACTGCCATAGCTGCTTAAGGCCTGCTCTTCTGCCGCACTGCGTTTACAGATCACACTGCCAAGGCGGGCGGAGGCTTCAAAGAGTTTGGCTGTTTTTGCTGCTATCACCTTAAGATAGCCGGTTTCATCAAGTTCAGGGTTATGAACGTTGATAAGTTGCATCACCTCACCTTCAGCAATGGTGTTGGTGGCTTCGGCAAGAATTTCCATCACTCGCATATCGCCAACGCCTACCATCATCTGAAAGGCGCGGGAGTAGAGGAAGTCACCGACCAGAACACTCGCTTCATTGCCCCAGACACTATTGACTGTTTCATGGCCACGGCGCAACTCGGAACTGTCAACCACATCATCGTGCAGTAGGGTTGCGGTGTGGATAAACTCGACCACAGCTGCCAGCGTCAGGTGAGCTGTGCCACGATAATTGAAGAGGCGGGCAGCGAGTAGCAGCAGTAAGGGCCGCAAGCGCTTGCCACCACTGTGAATAATGTAGTGGGATATCTGGTTGATAAGCGCTACTTCGGAGTGGAGGCTGTCGCGAATGAGGGTGTCAATTGCGTTGCGCTCTTCGGCTAGTAGCGTATAGAGGGATTCGATAAATGGGTTGCTGTTCGACATAAAGGCGCGAATCCTAGATTTAAGTTGTAAAAGTGTCAAGCGATGTTTGAACAACTGATTGACGAACGCTGTGCAAGTGAGTATTATCGCCGCCCTTCCGATGGTGAAGCGTGTTTTTTTGGAGAAAGATATGTACGCGGTAGTGAAAACCGGTGGTAAACAGTACAGGGTTGTGGCTGGTCAAACCCTGAGAGTTGAGAAGCTTGACGCAGAAGTAGGCGCTTCGCTGGAACTGCCAGAAGTTCTGATGGTCGCTGATGGTGAGAATATTAAAGTGGGTGCGCCCTTTATTGAGGGTGGTAGCGTCAGCGCTACGGTTAAATCCCATGGTCGTGACGATAAAGTAATGATTATTAAGTTCCGTCGCCGCAAGCATCACATGAAGCGCCAGGGACATCGTCAATATTTTACAGAATTGGAAATTACAGGCATCACTGCCTGAGCGTGAGGTAACGAACAGTGGCACATAAAAAAGCAGGTGGTAGTACACGCAACGGTCGTGACTCGATATCCAAACGTCTTGGAGTAAAGGTGTTTGGTGGTCAGGAGATTAGCGCGGGTGGCATTATTATTCGGCAACGCGGAACGCAGTTTCATCCCGGTGAAAATGTAGGTTGTGGCCGTGATCACACCCTGTTTGCGAAGGTAGAGGGTCGTGTTGCCTTTCAGGTGAAAGGGCCCAACAGCCGCCGTTATGTGAACGTTGTTGTTGATTAGACACACCACATAACGTGATTGTAAAACCCCGTCTCTGGCGGGGTTTTTTATTTGTATCGTCTTGATGGCAAATTATACCCAAACGACTTGGAAATGCAGGTAGGCGGCAAAGTCGCGAATCCCCATGAGCATAGATTAACTATGTGATTGGGGTGAGCGACTGCAGCCAACGACCCTGCAGTTTCAAGTAGAAAGGGTATAGTTGTCAGGGAGATGATTTGTAGGTTGGTTAATGTAGGTAACTATAGGCAACAGGATGAAGTTTGTCGATGAGGCAACCATTGAGGTTGTTGCAGGTAAGGGCGGTAATGGCTGTGTCAGCTTTCGCCGCGAAAAATATATTCCCTTCGGTGGTCCTGATGGTGGTGACGGCGGTGACGGTGGCAGCATTTTTGCGGTTGCTGATGGCGGTATTAATACCCTCGTCGATCTCCGTTTTAAGCGCCACTTTCGTGCCGAAAGTGGCAAGCAGGGGATGGGACGTAATCGCACCGGCAAAGGTGGTGATGATCTTGAAATCCTCCTTCCGGTAGGAACCACTTTGCGGGATGTCGAGAGTGATGAGATTATTGCTGATCTCACGCAGATCGGTGAGCGGGTGAAAATTGCTCAGGGCGGGTGGCACGGCCTTGGTAATACACGTTATAAAAGCAGCACTAATCGTGCACCGCGGCAATCGACCAACGGTAGTGAAGGGGATCAGCGCACGCTGCATCTAGAGCTGAAAGTGCTTGCCGATGTCGGGCTTCTGGGGCTACCTAATGCCGGAAAATCGACCTTAATTCGTGCAGTATCTGCAGCACGCCCGAAAGTGGCGGATTATCCGTTCACCACGCTGCACCCCAATTTGGGTGTGGTATCGGTTGGCGCGCATCGCAGTTTTGTCATCGCTGATATACCTGGGCTGATTGAGGGCGCTGCGGAGGGGGCCGGTTTGGGTATTCAGTTTCTGCGCCATCTTTCGCGTACCGGGTTACTGCTTCACCTAGTCGATATGTTGCCTCCTGACGGCTCAGAGCCGGCGCAAGCGGTGCGGATAATTGAGGCAGAGCTGGAGAAATATGGTAACGAGCTTCTCGACAAACCGCGTTGGCTGGTGTTGAACAAGCTCGATCTGTTAGATGAGGAGAGTCGGCGCAGTGCGGTTACCAAAGTGGTGGCTGACTTAAATTGGCAAGCGCCGGTATTCTCCATTTCAGCGATTAATGGTGAAGGGTGTGAGCGGATGATGCAGGCGATTATGCAAACACTGGAGGCGGCAAAAGCGGATGCAGCGGCGGCAACAACTGCTGAAACGCAGGCAAGTGACGCCTCCTTGCCGGTGATGGATTGGGTAAAAAGTGATGATAAACCGTCAGACGATAGCTAACTCTCGGCGTTGGGTAGTTAAAATTGGCAGTGCCCTGCTTACGGATGATGGGCGTGGTCTAAATCATACAGCGATAGCGCATTGGGTCGCGGAGCTGGCACTGCTGCGGCAGCAGGGAGTTGAGATTATTATGGTCTCCTCGGGCGCTGTGGCGGAGGGGATGAGCCGACTCGGTTGGAAACGACGGCCTGCGGCAATTTATGAGCTTCAGGCGGCAGCAGCGGTGGGGCAGATGGGTCTGGTGCAGGCCTATGAGTCGGCATTCGCACAGTACGGCCTGAAGACTGCACAGATTCTACTCACCCATGATGATCTCTCCAACCGCGCACGTTATCTGAACGCCCGCAGCACGCTAAACACACTGGTGCAGCTTGGCGTGGTGCCGATCATTAACGAGAATGACACCGTGGTGACAGATGAGATTCGCTTTGGTGATAACGACACGCTCGGTGCATTGGTGGCAAACCTTATCGAAGCCGATCTACTGCTTATTCTGACGGATCAGCAGGGGATGTTTGATGCAGATCCGCGTAAAAACGAAGGGGCGCAACTGCTGAATGAGGTGATGGCCAACGACCCGCAGCTCACTTTGATGGCAGGAAGTAGCGGTGGTGCTTTGGGACGTGGCGGGATGGCAACCAAACTCCAGGCGGCACGGCTGGCGGCACGCTCCGGTAGCGCCACACTTATCGCCTCTGGGCGTAACGACCGAATTTTTACGGCGATTCGCGCAGCTGAGTTGGTGGGAACCCTCTTTATTCCCGATAAAGATCCGTTGCTTTCCCGCAAGCAGTGGCTGGCGGGGCATCTGCGTCTGCGTGGCAAAGTGATACTGGATGATGGTGCAGTTAAAGTTCTCTCGCAAGCGGGACGCAGTCTTCTCGCGGTGGGGGTGACCGCAGTTGAGGGAAACTTCCAGCGTGGCGAGATGGTGGCGTGTGTGGACAGGCAAGGTTGTGAAGTCGCGCGTGGCCTGGTTAACTATAGTGCGGAAGAGGCACGCAAAATCGCAGGTCAACCCAGCAGCGGGATTGAGGCGATTCTTGGTTACGTTGATGAGCCCGAGCTTATTCACCGCGATAATCTGGTGTTAGTGTAGCCCCCCTCAAAAAAAACCTGTCGAGGGGACTTGACGAGGCGTATGAGGGCTGTATAATGCGCGGCTCCCTGACGGACGGAGAAGGTTCTGGAAGTTGGGAGAAAAAAGAAGTAAAAAGCAGGTTGACAGACAAAAAAGGATGCGTATAATGCGCACCTCTTTCAGGGCAGCCCCCCGCGGCGACTGAAGCGCTCTTTAAAAATTTGGTTAGGTAATAT
>JADGBN010000028.1 GCA_015231435.1 Gammaproteobacteria bacterium | reverse complement strand
GCTTGCGATTTTGCACAACAACGCGTCTATTTTTCTGTTTTAGGATGACTCACGCAGAGTTTAGGCGCAGAATTTAAAAAAAATCGCTTCGCGATTATGGGGTGGCCTGTTTGAAAATGGGCTTTTTCTGACGGACACTAACTAATGGCTGGTGCCCCGTGAGCGGCTCAGTTTGTTATGGACATTGTACTTTCCCGAGGGCTTGTTCATTGGTAGGCGTTTGACCTCTTCAAGGCTCTTGGCGTCATAGATGACTAGGGCGCCCTCACTCTCCCAGATGCTGACCAAGGCGTGGCTGCCGTTGGCGGTGAATTCAACGTGAGCGGAGGTTTTACCCGGCGCTGGCTTTAGGGTTTTGACAATCTCCAGCGTTCTTTTGTCGATAACGTGCATCAGATCGCGGTTGGGGCCAAAGAAGACATCCGCCCAGGCGTAGGGGCTGTTTTCGTGGCTGCGAATAAAAAAGCCCGGCCCTTCGGTCGGGATCTTTTTAATAATTTCCAATGTTTTGTTATCAAGAATGGTGATCACCCCCTCTTTCATGTCCGGGGTGGTAAGAATCTCACGCCCCTGATAGTCCCAGGTAATTCCCGAACTGAGGTGCGGCATCGCCGAGAGATCAAAACGGCGGTGGGTGCGTTTAAGGTCGAGATCAATGAGTTGTCCGCCGCCACTGCGTGAGGTGCCGATGATTTGCACATAGTCCTGGGTGAGGGTAAAGTCATCAAGATAGTCGTCAATCACGATGCGGCGTACCGGGAAGGGTGCTGGTTGCACCACATCCCCGGAGATTTTATCGTAGTTATGTTCCCAACCGGCAAAACCGGCTGGGGGGTTATCGGCGTAGCTAATCTCCCACACCTCCTTCAGATCTTTTAGGGCGGCGATAAAGGAGTTGCGGGGGTCAGCGGTATAGACCGCACCGACACGCGAGCTCTGTCCCTGTTCATTAACCACCGGAATGACTTTATTGAGGCTGAGATCGGCGGCGTTTAACAGCACCAGCGTATGCGGCAGATAATTGGCGACCATCACATAACGGCCATCGGCGGAGACGGCGAGATTACGGCTGTTTACCCCGGCACGAATTTCCGCGACATAGGTGAGGTTGTAGACGTCAAATTTGCTAATCCAGCCATCCCGTGAGGCGAAGTAGATGTAGCGACCCTCTTGCGACCATTTGGGGCCGCCATGCAGGGCGAAGCGGGTGGGGAAGCGAAAAATCGGTGCAAATTTATCCCCATCGAGCAGCGTTGCGTGGTGGTCGCCAAGTTCGACGACGACAAAAAGATTATTAAGATTGGCGTTAAATAGGGGTTGGTCGGGCAGGGTTCCGGCGGGGTGGTGAATAAGGTGGCTGGCGCGGATCTCCTTGTCACTCCAGACGGGCAGGGTCGGCAGCGGGGTGTAGATATAGGCGACTAGCTAGTTAATCTCATCAGGCGTTAGTTTTTCCGCGAAGGGGAGCATTTGTGTTGCCGGACGCCCCTGGCTAATGGTCGCTATGGCTTCATTTTTCTTGAGGCGCTGAAGGCTTTCAGGTAGCAGTGCTGGCCCCATGATACCCAAGCGATCAATACCGTGACACTCGGCACAGTGCGTTTTATAAAGTGTCAGTGTCGCCGCATCCGCTGTTGTCGTGGTTGCCGTTGCCGTACGCTCCGGGGCGGCGTAAAGCGGTAGGCTTAACAGAAGCAGGGCGCAAAGAGCGATGTGTGAATAAGGTCGTGAATTATGTTGCATGAAGGCCAATCTCCGTATCAGTCAGGTAGCACCCCGGATCTTCTGCCCAGGGGTTGCCGGTGAGTTGCATGGCGCGTACGCGCGTATTGCCATTACAGATATCAAGGTGGATACAGCTTTTGCAGCGTCCCTCAACGGGGCGTGGCTGCATTTTAAGACCGTTCATTAGCGGATCGCGCCGATCTTGCCAGATATCGGCAAAGCGACGCTCCCGCAGCGAACCGAGATCGTAATTCCACCACATCGTATCGGGGTGGAGATGGCCGAGGTTATCGATGTTGGCAATATTCACGCCAGAGCTGTTGCCGCCCCAGCGCTGCAGATAACGGTGAATATGGTCAGCCTGCTGCGGGTAGTGGCGCTTCACCCAGTGCAGCAGATAGACACCATCGGCATCGTTATTGCCGGTGACAAACTCACTCTTTTTACCCGCCTGCAGATCGGTTAGCGCCCGACTGAAGAGCAGATCCATCGCTTCGCGGGTGGTGTTAAAAAAGACATCATCCTTGCGGTTTTTGTTGCCGCGTCCCGCATAGTTAAGGTGAGAAAAGTAGAACTTATCGATCCCTTCGCTATCGAGCAGATCAAGCAGCTGCGGTAGCTCTGCGAAGTTATCCTGGGTCATGGTATAACGCAGTCCCACCTTAATGCCGTGGTCGCGACAGAGGCGTATGGCGTGCATTGAGGCGTCATAGGCACCCGCCATACGGCGAAACTGATCGTGGGTTTTACCGATGCCATCAATGCTAATGCCGAGGTAATCAAAACCAATAGCGGCAATGGCGGCGATATTATCTTCGTTAATTAGCGTGCCGTTACTCGAGAGTGCGGTATAGATTCCCAGTGCTTTGGCGCGTGCGGCAATGGCCAAAATATCATCCCGCAGCAGCGGCTCGCCGCCAGAGAGAATGAGCGCGGGAACCCGCAGCGCCTTAAGCTCATCGAGAATACGGCACACCTCGGTAAAGCTCAGCTCATTGGCAAAGTCGGTGTCCGCAGAGATGGCGTAGCAGTGTTTGCAGGTCTGGTTGCAGCGGCGGATAAGGTTCCAGATCACCACCGGCGCTGGCGGTTGGCGTGGGGGCGGCAGTGGCGTGGGGTGCAGCAGCTGCTGCATGAACTTGCTGATTCTGAACATTAGACTAGCGAAGACCGCTGGCGTAGAGAGCTACCGCTTCACGCTCCAAGGCGCTTAGTCGCGAGGCGATAAGGTGCATAATTGCGTTATCGTTATTGCGGGTGCGGCGATCAAACTCCTGAAGTTGCAGGCTAATGTACTGTTTATGTTGCCCGGCAAGACGTGGCAGGGTATCGCTCCCTTCACCATTTTCGCCGTGACAGGTGTTGCAGGCGGGCACTTCGCTATAGGGGTTGCCACGGGTAAAGATAAAGTGCCCAACACCCGCCAGATCCATGTCGCGGACGCGGTGTGACAGCGCCGGTTTTGCCGAAAAGTAATCAGCAAGGCCGACAATTTCGCTATCGGTGAGTTTGGCAGCTACCTCATTCATGGTACCGATGCGCCGTTTTTCGCGAAAGTCGGTCAGCTGTTTAATAATGTAGTTTTTATGTTGATGCGCCAGACGCGGGAAGACGGTGCTAGAGGCTTCACCCTCAGCGCCATGGCAATGTTTGCACTGCGTTTCGATAATTTGCAGAACACCCTCATCAGCGGCGTGCAGCAGAGGGGTGAAAAGCAGCAGGAGAAGTGGCAGGAGGAGAGGGGGGCAGCGATACATTTTAGGGGTCTCCGATATGCAGTGGATGGTTGTTGGGGGGGACTAAATTCGTAATCCGGTTTTCTTAAGAATACGGCGGCTGAAGAGTACCTCATGGCTGCGACACCTCTCTCTTAAGAGGGCGGCTATTTCGGCAACCTTCTGCAGCACGGTGTCGCGGTCGGGGCCGTGAACCATGGCAAAGAGGTTATAGGGCCAGTCGGGCGGTGATCGCGGGCGGTGGTAGGCGTGGCTGACATAATCCAGCGCGCCGATAACTCTGCCGCACTGCTGCACCAGCGGGTCGGGAATATCCCAGACACTCATGCCGTTACCACGAAAACCTAGGGCGTAGTGGTTGGGCAGCAGGCCAATGCGGCGAATAATACCCTGCTGCTGCATCGCCTGGAGACGCTCGATTAACAGCGCTTCGGTAATGCCAAGCTGTGTGGCAACTTCAAGGTAGGGTTGCGCGACCAGCGGCAGTCCCGCCTGGGTAGCGCTAATAATCTGGCGGTCAAGGCTATTCACCGGGGCGCTCATACTGCGTTGTGGGGTTGCCCTGTTTCATAGAGGGCAAGAAAAAAATAGGCGGTGAGGGGAATAAAGATAATCTCAACAGGGGGTAACAGGGTTAGCAGCAGCAGGTGGCAAAAGAGTAAAGCAGCGAGGGGCAGCAGAAGCCAGCTCTGGGCCAGCAGATAACGCACATTAAAGCCGACCGCTGTAACCACGCCCTGTTGCCTTAATAGCGCATGGGGAACCGCCAACAGCGAGACGAAAAGTGCCAAGAGGGTGATGACCGTAAGGGCGATACCCATGTAGAGCATAAACTCCGCCACCTCGGGGTTACTGCCAGCTGCTGCTAGGGTGATGGCGCTGGTGCCAAAGTAGATGCCATAAATCGCCAGTGCATCGGTGATCCAGATAAGGTAGAGGGTGACGGTAATGGCGATAATCGCCCAAGCAGTACGGTTAATGCCGCGCAGCATATTGCGCGCTGGCTGTTGTGCAAGCAGGTAGAAGGGGGCACTAACCGCACCAATCATAATGACAAAGCCACCACTGACCAGCAGATTGACCAGTTGGTAAGCGTGGCGAAACAGCAGGCCGTAGGCGAGCAGTGCCGGCAGGGTAAAGAGCACTCCGAGGAGGAGACTCAGGGGAAGCTGTTGGCGTAACCGCTCGGCAGCGCTCTGTAGCGCGGCAAGCAGATTAACGCTGTTGCGCGGCGTGCTAGCGTTTGTTGACATTGGCGGGTGGCACAACGGCAAAGGAGGGGATATTGGTGCGTGCCATCATGTGCAGGACAAAGCCCATGGTGACAAAAAAGAGAATGCCCGCTAGTAGGCTGGCAAAAATTGCATTCTCACTGCCGTGTAGCTGATAGTAGGAGAAGCTGAAACCTGCGGTGACAAGGCAGAGAAGATAACTGACAAAGGCGATGTAGAGGGTGATACGTTGTCCTAAACGGGCGGGAAGCGGGGCAATTAACATGGGACAGACTCCTTAAGGGGCAGCTAAGCGATCACCATAGGGTGATCGGTGATATTACAGGGTGAATTTAAGCCCGACAAAAAACTCTTCAATTTTCGGCATATTGCGTACCGTGATGCCGCTGCGCTGGGTGATCTCCTGTACCACTTCAGCAATCCGCTGCGGCGCTTCGGTCGCCAGCACGAACCACATATTTAGCAGATGGTCACGCTCATAATTATGCGCCACTTCAGGGTAGCTGTTGACGAGTTCGGTTATTTCGTTAAAGCGATCCTCAGGCACCGCCATGGCACAGAGTGACAGGCCACCCCCTAAACGTTCGGCATGGTAGAGCGGACCAAAGCGGGTCATTAAGCCGTTCTCCTGCAGCCGTTTGAGACGGTTAAGCAGATCATCTTCACTCAGTCCCAGCTCGCGACCAGACTCGGCAAAGGGGTGGCTACTAATGGGAAACCCCTCTTGCAGACGGTTAATGAGTGCCTTGTCAGCCGCATCGAGCAGAGCCGTTTCAGCCATGGGTCACAACGGCGTGAAGCGGGGTTGAAGCGGTTGCTGCCGGGGCTCTATTTTCGGCAACGGGGGTGAGTTGATAGTGGGCGCCGCGTTGTTTAAAGCGGCGACCACTAAAAAGGACTTTATAATCAACCGCATCAAGTCCAAGGGTGGCGATAATGGTGGCGATGCTCTGGAGAACGTGGTGGCGCTCTTTGCCGTGAATCATGCAAAAGAGGTTGTAGGGCCACTCGGGCAGGCGGCGCGGACGGCGGTAGCAGAGGGTGACGCAGGGAAATGCGCCCATTTGCGCCCCCAGCGTCTGTACCTGGGTGTCGGGAATATCCCAAACGACCATCGCGTTGGCGGTAAAGCCCAGCTCATGATGGCGCACCACCACGCCCCAGCGTTTGATAATGCCACTCTGCTGCAGGTTGGCAATGCGACGGATCACCTCTTCTTCAGTGATGCCCAGCACCTGTGCAACGGCGGCATAGGGGCGGCTACAGATGGGGAGCCCCCCCTGTACGGCCTCCAGTAATTGCGCATCCATGGCCTCAAGTCGTGGCGGTACTGCCGCTGCTAACACCATAGCGGGAAGCCTAAATCGATATGATACTGTTCAACCAGCGGCAAGCTCATAATCGCAAAGCCGGTCTTGGCGCTGATACATTGCAGGCGTTCGGCGAGTTGTGCGTCGTCGGCAGCGGTGATGACAAACCAGAGGTTAAAGTGATCTTCGCGTTCGTAGTTGTGATTGACCTCGCGCAGACTGCTAATGTAGGCCGCGACGCTCTCCAGCGCCGCCTCGGGGATCGCCATGGCGGCAAGGGTACTGACGCCCACACGGCGTGGTGGTAGTACCGGGCCAATGCGGCTAATCACCCCTCTCTCCTGCAGGGCGGCAAGAATTTTCATCACCAGCGCTTCACTGACACCGAACTCATTGGCGATATCGGCATAGGGTGTCGGGGAGAGGGGGAAATGGTGCTGATAGGCGTTAACCAGCTGCCGCTCCAGCGACGTTAGTTGATAGGTTGCCAGTAACTGCGTGGCGTTGTGTGCGCTGCCGGGGTCACGGGGAATGCGTTGAAGTCCGGCCATCTTTAGAGTCCGATCTGCTGGGCGCGGGAGGTAAAAAAGATACCGCTGGGGCTTTTGGCGGCAATCGTTGCCTTTAGGGCAAAGGTGCGGGTATCGTAGATCTGCACCGCGTCGCTGTCGCGTACCGAAATCCAGATCTCTTCACCGCGTGGTGAGAACTCCATGTGTAGCGTCCCTTTGCCGGTCTTTAAGGTTTTGATAACTTGCCGGGTTTCGCTGTCAATCACCTGCACCGTATCGTTGTCAGGAAGGGCGAAGTTAACCCAAATCTGGCGACCATCGGGACGTGCCATGACAAACACCGGTTGGCCATGCACCTCAATGGCAGCGCGCTGTTGCCAGCTGCCGGTGGCAGCTACTAACACCTGATGGTGCCCGATTGCTGGCAGAAAAGCGTGATCGTTGGCAATCGCCCACCCCTCAAGGTGGGGCATTTTATAGACGGGAAGTTGTGCTTCGCCTTTACCATAACCGGCAAGTATGGTTTGACTGCCCGCTTCGGGGTGCCAGAGATCAACCATCGCCAAGCCGTCCTGACCAAAAAGACCACTAATGTAGTAGCGTCCATCGGGGGTGATTAGCGCATCGTAGGGGAGTTTGCCAATATTTTTTAGCTGCGTGATTTTCGGCTGCTGCGGATTGAGCATATCGATAATCCAGATCTCGCCGCTGTCGTAGAGGCTAACGACAAACTGCTGATTAGGGGCATCGACCAGACCAACGGTTTTGGCATTTTTACCTTCAGCGATGGCCGTTGAGGGAATATCGGCAACCAGCGTCAGGTCGCTGGCAGCAAAGATTTTGACCCCGCCTGGCTCATAGTTGGAGACGGCAATGAGTTTGCCATCCTGCGAGATGGCGCCGCCAATACTGTTACCCCCCTGAATAATCCGTTTTTCAATACGCCCGCAGAGCAGATCGATTTTGCTTAGTCCGCCATCACGGGCAAAGAGGTAGGCATAGCGACCATCGGGAGAGTAGACCGCTGAGGCGTGGGAGAGATCACCTAACCCCTCAATGCGTGCAAGTCTCTCTTTACGGGTGCGATCGACGATAAGGACGCTGCCAGTGGCGCGTTCTATAATAGTGCCGAGATCACCTGTGCCACGGATCTGGCATTCAGCGGTCGCAGTCGTTGTCAGTGCCAGCAGTGTGATTAGCGCAGCGGCACTAAACAGGGCAGAGGGTCGCAGAGAGGGTTTAGTGGCGTTCATTGGGGTTGCTTTACACCTTGTTGCAGTTGCAGCGCCAGCCAGTCTGCCTCGGCTGCGGTAAGAAGGGGTTGCCAAGGCGGCATCGGTGTGCCCGGTCGCCCTGCAAGAATAGTTGCCGCCAGTGCAGCTGTCGGCCATGCGGCGAGCCGATCCGCTTTTAGGGAGGGGCCTAATCCCCCCTCCAGACGCATGCCGTGACAGGAGCCGCAGTCGTGCAGGAGTAGGTGCCTTAGCTCTGCCTGACGCGCACTGCTGACGCTCTCCTCGGCGCTTAGCGTCAGCGGTGCCGTGACAAGGGTAACCAGCGCTGCCAGCGTAGAGAGTGGTTGCCGCATTATTTAACCTCAACAACCCCGGTCATTTCAGGATGCGGGCCGCAGCGGTAGGGGAAGGTGCCCTTATCGTTAAAGGTTTTTTCATACCACTCGTCAGGGAAGAAGTAGGGGGGTTCAGGTTCACCCGACGCTTCAAACCAGACACTGTGGTATTGCCGTTTTTCGCGGTTAACCCAGCGCACTGTATCACCCGCCTGCACGCTAATCTGTGCAGGGGTAAATTGATACTTTTGAATGGTCACCTCGAGCGTTGCGGCAGTCACGTTTTCGATTTGCATCGTCGATGCCAAGATCCATAGCCACAGCGCCTTGCCGCTTCTGTTAATTATCGGGTGACGCATTATCAATCTCCTGATTACTGTGCCGTCGCGTTAATTTCGGCGGCGGGATTGTCAAGACCCAGCTTATAGCCTAACGAGACATGGTGAAAGCGAGAGTCGCTATAGTCATCATGAATTGCAAAGCCGAAGTTGTAGAGTTGTGACGCTTCGATATTGATATCACCGCTGCTGCCCTCTGCAACCAGTTTACGGGTGACAACGACGCTCCATTGCGATCCCGTCTGTTGTGCGGTGACGCTGCTGTGGTTGCCGCCGTGCATGGTGCGCTGGTCGAGTATATGACCATCTTCAACGCTGTTGTCGCCAGCATTAAAGCGGATGAGATCTATGTATTTACCCTCTGCCGCTGCAGCCTGAACCGCTTCGGCACTCTTGAGTTTATCCCAACCCCCCATTTTTTTGCCACGCCGCCCTGCGACCTCAATTTCACTACGGCTCTCACCGAGATACTTGGTGACGCCAGTGCTAAAGTCGAGTTGCGCAGCCAAGGGGCTGGCGGTCAAGGCGTCGGTCTCGGGGGCATCCGGCATATTGCGGTTGTCGTGGTGACTGGTCCCCCAGCAACCGGCACGGTCGGCAAACTCAACTGCATCGGTGGCCAGCATGATTGCCAGTTTAACCGGATTGGCAGGGTCCATTTTGCCACCCTCGGCAAAGGGGACGGGGGCGTGCTCGCCATCTTCCCAGCTAAAGCGCAGGTAGAGGTTGTCGCTGTCGTGGGTCGCCTCAACGGTAACGGGAATGCTGCCACGTTTGCCGGGGATCGGTGTAGTTTCCGCCTTTTCGCCGGTTACCATCTTCTGACCCATTGCTGCGGTCTCTTTATCATGACAGGTAAAGCAGCGATCACCGCCCTGAAGAAAGGGGCGGGAGCCGCCATGGAATTTGCCGTTTTGCACCCACTCCATGGAAGTTTGTCCCGGATAGAAGAGGGTAATCAGGCGGCTTCCAGCCTTGCTCCAATCGACATTTGACCCCTCACTATCGGCACTGGCACTGGCGGTAGCGGGCACTGCACCACTCTCTTGGTTTGTCGTGGTGCCTGCCTTGGCAAGGGCAGCGGCAACCGCTGCGGCAATGTGCTCTTTTTCCGCAGCGGCGCGTGCTATTTTATCTTTTTGCTCTTTCTCCCGTGCCAGTTGTGCCTCCTCTTCAGCAGCAGCCTCTTTGGCAGCAACACGTTTCAGCCCCTCTTTAAATATCTCGGGGACAGGGCGACGGAAAGAGGGTTCGGGTGCCTCGAGTTTTTCCAGCTCTTCGTCACTTAGGAGCTGACGCACCGGCTTGTGAGCAATCCCTTTATGGCAGTCGATACAGGTCTGTCCCTGTTCAAAGGCGTTCATATGTTGGTTGCGGGCACGCGGTTTCTGAAATTCGGGGTTCATCGACTCAAAGTTGTGGCAGTTGCGACACTCGCGAGAGTCGGTACTCTTCATCTCCTGCCAGACACGTTTAGCCATGGTCAGACGCTGTTCATCAAACTTTTCCGGTGTATCCACGGTCCCTAACAGTTTGTGATAGATCTCATTGCTTGCCTGAATTTTACGCACCATTTTGTGAATCCAAGGATCGGGCACATGGCAGTCGGGGCAGGTAGCGCGCACCCCGGTACGATTGGAGTAGTGAATGGTCGGCTTGTATTCAGCATAGACATTCTCCTCCATCTCGTGACAACTGATACAGAAATCGAGGGTGTTGGTCGCCTCCATAGCAGTGTTAAATCCACCCCAGAAGATAATACCGGCGATAAAGAAGAGGAGCGCGCCACCGATGGTGGTTCCCAATATAACGCGTCGTTGAAAAACGCCAGGTCGTTTAATCTCAGCTGATGGCATCTTGAGTCCCCGATAATTGCTTGTCACAGTGGCAGTTAATTTGAGAGTGCGGGATGGCGCCCTGCACCACCCCGCGACTGACGTTCAGATCACTAAATTAGGTGACATGATGCGTCCGGTTGTAAACGTTAAATTTACCGGTTGGTGCATAAAGCCCTTTCACCCGTGCCTTCTCTTCCAGCGTTTTGGCATCAAAAATGATGATTTCGCCGTTAGGCTCCTTACTATCCTTGAGGTTCCATACTGACGCCCAAACTTCGCTGCCGTCGTTATTGAACTCAAAGTGAACCGCTGCCTGTCCGGGCTTGTCAGTCAGACGAATGGTCTTGACAATCTCACGGGTCTTCTTGGAGATAACCTGAACAGATTGTTGAACTTCTGGCTCTGGGTGTTTGGTCTGGTCAGCCCAGTAGTAGTCGCTCGTGGGATGGGTACGAATGAAGAGGCCAGCACCATCTGTCTCGACAACGTAACAAACTTTCCATGCTGCATCCTTGTGACCCTTGGGATCGTTGCCCCAAACCGTCACTTTACCGACGCCAAGATGGGTTGTACCGCCCACTGGGCCACATTTTGGATCGTTCCAGTTAGCACCAGGACCTGGGTGCGGCAGTTTGTCAACATCAATCAGAGCCTCAAGCTTCTGGGTATCGGTATCCACAACCACCATTTTATTGGAGGCGTTGGCAGCGATCTGGAAGTAGCGGCCGGTCGGATCAAAGAAACCATCATGGAGGAACTTGGCTGTATCCATTTTGGTGATTTTGAGGTTGTCGATGTCGCTATAGTCAACCTGCCACATCTGTCCCAGCTCTTTCATTGAGACCAGCCAGCTCGGGTGGTTGGGGGTGTCGTAAATAGCGGCAACACGCGACTCGTTGACATAGACACCATCGACATTCACACCGCGTGAGCTGACGACCTTCAGGGGCTCCATGGTGACCGCATCGGCAATGACGAAATGAGGTGGCCAGTAGCCGCCACCGACAACGTATTTACCATCGCCGGAGACTGCCACATCACGCGCATCATAGGCGATCTGCACTTCAGCAACCTTCATCTTGTCTGGAGTCTGCCAGAGGTCGATTTTGGTCATTTTACCGTCACGACCCTGGGTGTACCAGAAACGTCCGGCGTTTTCGCTTTTCAGCGTCTTATGATGCTCTGCCGCCTTGAGAACGTGAACCGCATAACCGGTGGGGATATGGGCAACCACCTCTTTGGTGTCACCATCAATCACCGCAATCTTACCAACATCACGCTCGATAACCAGGAAGAAGTTCTGCCAGTTGCGACCGTGCAGCGGTTTGGTTGGGTAGTCTTTGGGATCAACATAGACATGGTGACGCTCTTTCATCTGCGCCAGCGTCATCTCGGGAGGAATCGGCGGCTCCATCTGCAGATAGGTCGCCATTTTTGCGGTTTGCTCTTTGGTGAGAATATCACTGAAGTTGTTCATACCACCTTCAGTACCGAAGGTAATGATCTTCTCCAGACGCTCCTGACCGAGTTTTGCCGTCTCAGCAGGAAGCAGGCTCTTTCCGGTCGCCCCTTTACGCAGGGTGCCGTGACAACCGGCACAGTTTTGGAAGTAGAGGGTTTTTGTGGCTTCAAAGTCAGCTTCGGATAAGGTCGGAGCTGCGGCATAGAGGTTGCCGCTCATGCCCACCAGGGCGGCACCAACGGCGGTGCCAAGGGTCGATAGTGATACTTTATTTACTTTCATCAGCTCTTTATCCTCATGAATTGTAGGTGATTGATAATTTGGTTTTAAACATCCTGACATGATCATCAGCTACCTTAATAATCAAATATAAACTTAAAATAGAATTGATATAGGTCAATAAAAAAGGTACGAAGATACTTAAAACGGCTCCATTTTGATCGCTTAGGTGCGTGCTGACATTGATCGACGTCAAGTTATTCACGATTGTGAATTTCATGCATTTGCCTCTTTACGGGTTTGCGATCTCTTTTCATTCTAAGTCACTCTTGATAAGAGTCAAGTTTTAATCTACCAATATTGTCGGCGCAGCGGTTAGTGTGGATTGTCGACGTTTTATTTTTAATAACTTTTTGTCGTGGCAGCTATTTTGTGGCAATATTGCCGCCCTGCGGGGTTGGCCCCTCGGTTCATCACTGACGGTTATAGTTTGGAGATTAAGTTTATGAGTAGTTGGCAAGAGAGGCTAAAACCCCTATTGGTGGTCTTTTCGGTTGGCGTGGCAGTCGTGGCGATTGGTCTGGGTTTTCTTTTTGGCATGGACAACCCGATCTCTTGGGTGCTAGTGGCAGCTGTTATTGCGCTGCTTATCTTCCTCAACTGGAGAGCAAAAAAAGATTTTTTTGTCTGGGATAGCAAATATCTGATTGGTATTCCGTCGATTGATGTGCAGCATCAGCAGCTGCTCTCTCTGTTAAATGATTTTCAGCGCGCCTATGCCTACAATGCCGGTGAGAAATTTGAACGCCACTGTTTTGATGCCTTGGTGGAGTACACGCGGCTGCACTTCTCCTTTGAGGAGGAGCTGCTGGCTAAAAATCGCTACCCAGAGTTGGATGCGCACAAACTCGAACATCGTGCCTTTGTCGCCAAGGTAGAGGAGTACAGCAGCCGTTATCAGCAGGAGCATAGCTATGAGACGATGCGTGAAGTGGCTGACTTTCTCAAACAGTGGTTGCTGCATCACATTAACGGCACCGACCGCGCTTATAGCGGCTATTTGCAGGCGAAAGGGGTTAAGTAGCCAGCGTTGTCGGTTGGCCTTTAAAAACGACAGGAGCAATGAATGGACGCAGCAGAATCGGAGATCGGTAGTGGTGGTGGTCGCTTAAATCAGTTGGCGCTGGTTTGGCAATCAGCACGTCCCCCTTTTCTGCTGCTCGCGTTGGTCTGTGCCTTTTTAGGTTTGGCAACAGCGGTCTATACGCTGCAGGCAGGTATGGCGTCGGTGGATTATCTTCTCTTTTTGGTGGTGCTGGTGGGCGCAGTAGCGGCTCATATTGCAGTGAATACCCTTAACGAGTATCTCGATTTTCGTAGTGGGCTTGATAACCTCACCCGCCGTACCCCCTTTAGCGGTGGCAGCGGTCTGCTCCCCCGCCATCCCGAGGTGGCTGAACAGGTGCTGCACTTCAGCCTGGCGGCGATTGTGCTAACCTGCGCTATCGGTATCTATCTGTTGTTCACCCATAGCGAGCAGCTGTTACCGATTGGTCTGGCGGGGGTGGTGATCATTATCGCCTATACCCGCTGGATAAATCGTTACCCATTTATCTGTTTGATTGCCCCAGGTGTCGGTTTTGGCCTGCTTATGGTGGTAGGTACGCACCTAGTGATGGCAGGAGAGTATGGTCAGCCGATATGGTTTGCCGCACTGATTCCCTTCTTTTTAGTGAATAATCTCCTGCTGCTTAATCAGTACCCCGATATAGAGGCAGATCGTCAAGTGGGAAGAAATCATTTCCCCATCGCCTTTGGCACCCGAATTAGCGCCTACGCTTACGGGGCATTTCTTTTCGCCGCGATGCTGGTCATTATCTTTGCCGTCGTTGCCGGCTATTTTCCCATCTACAGTTTAGCGGCGCTGCTGCCGTTGCTGGCGGGTGTTCTGCCGTTTCGCGCTGCGCTGTTACATGGTGCGCAGATCGGTTCCCATCCGCAATTTCTTGGCATGAATGTCGTGGTTACCTTGTTGACGCCGCTGCTGCTGGGGGTATCCCTGCTGGTTTGAGGGTGCTGCTGTTAGCGGGTTTGCCCCATTTCGAGTCTTTCAATGAGCGGTACCTCGACCCGACCACGACAGTGAATATAGGTGGTTCCGGCGGGGGAGTCGCGGCGCTGGCAGTCGGGATCGCCTAATGGACGCGCGGTTCCCAACACCTGCGCCAGACTGCGCTGTTTAGCATTCTGATAGCCGCCAGCGCCGCTACTACCTGTCCAGGCATGCTTCATAATTTCGATATTTGACTGCACCAGCACCCCATTGACGCTGTCAACCGCCTGCTGCAGCATCGCCTCTCTGGCAGCGCTTTCCACCTCAAGATAGCTTTCACGGCCACCGCCAATGTACTCCCCCTCACTCTCAACTTCACGGGTGAGAATCTCCCCCTTGCTGTTGCGTTGAAAAACAAGCACAAAGGGGGGAAGCTCAGGGTTGTTGTCGGGATTAAAGTGGCGTGAACTCGCGGGGGGCGGGGTTACTTCATAGGGTCTGTCGTGGCTACAGGCCGTGTTGATAAGCAGTATTGCCGCCAGAAGAGCGGGAAAACGTAGCGGCTTTATGAACATCTACTCATTCTCTGCTGGTTTGTGACGTTCATCAATATCACTATTCGGTGACACCTGCTGCGTCTGCTTTTGGAACATGGCCTCCTCATCAACGCGGCGTTCGATCCGGCTTAGCGCATCAAGATAGAGCGTCTCCTTAAGGTTCATCTGATTGGCATCGCGGTAGTGGACAAAAGCTTCGTTGTAGCGACCGGCGATCTCCTGCAACAATCCGAGATTGTAGAGTGCAGCGGCACGATCCTCGTTTTTGGGGCTGCGCTGCAGAACCTGTTGAAAAATGGCTTCCGCCTGTTCGTTGCGCCCCTTCTCGACGTAACGAATCCCTAATTCAAGATTATCGTCCTTGCCTTTATGAAATTCGAAGGCGTATGCGGCACGATGCGGGGCGATGTCCCGCGCGATACGGGTGGCGATATGACGCAGTAGCTGCAGATCGATTTCGTTATTGGTCGGCGCCTTGCTGTTGGCTTGACGCTGGCTTTCTGAAGATTGATACTCCTCTGAGAAGGTGTCGCTAATGGCGTCACCGACCTCGCCATCGGGCGTTGTCAGGCGGTAGTTGACGGTCAGGGAGCGCTGTAGTTTCAGGTGATAACTGTAGCTGATGCGATCTTTATAGCGGTGCTCCTCACGCCAGCTGTCGTGACGCAGATCGTCCCACTGCAACCTTGCAGTGAGCACCCCTTCCCCCCCTTCCGGGACAACGGAGACAAACTGATCACGGTTTAGGTTGGCAATGATCTGCTGCCGCAGTGTATCGGCACCGCTGTTTTGGTTACTGCTGAACCTATCAAGGGTTATGCTGTGAATATTGAGTCCCTTGGCGGAGGGGTAGTTAATTTCACGGCTAACCGAAATGGTGGATGAGCAGCCCTGCAGCAGCAAAAGAAGCAGGGTGATATGCAGACTGAAGATAATTTTTGGGTTTGCCATGTTTACTCTCTTGCTGAGATACGGTATTAAGTGTCAGTCGAACTGATTGCACACCTATCTTACAACACATCACTGCCACAGTTGAGGGATCAGTTTTAGTTATACCCAAAATCATTTTCAAGGATGACGGGTATATTCATGATATTAAGCCAAGGGTTCTGAAAAATTGATGCGTATTCAATATAGCGTTTTACTTAGATTGTGCTGGTTGCCCCTTCTGTTACCGGTTGTCCTGCAGGCTGAGGCGTTGCGGCACCAGGTGACCACCCAGCCTTTGGGCAGTTTGTGGGTGCAGCCCACCTATTCAGCGCCGGCAACGGTGGTTCAAGATCGCATTGCCACCTTAAGTGCCGAGGTGGGTGGCCAGCTGCTACAGCTGCCGCAGCGGGTGGGGGAGCCGGTTGCCGCCGGAGCGCTGTTGGCGCAAATCGACTGTCGTCACTATGAGTTTTTGCGCCAGCGTAGCGAGACAGAGCTGGAGGCACTAAAGGTACAGCTCGATTTTGCCAAGCAGCAGCTGCAACGTGCGGAAAGTTTAACGACTAATATGGCGGAGGAGCAGCGGCAACAGCGGCAGATGCAGGCGACGCTGTTGCAGGTGCAGTATCAGGGCGGGGCGGTTGCCGTGGCACAGGCGAAACTCGATCAGCAGCACTGTCAGATCACCGCGCCCTATGCAGGGGTGGTGGTGGCGAATTTGGTGGCGGTTGGGGAGCTGGTGAGCCCGGGCACGCCGCTGTTACGTCTGCTGCCGCAGCAGCGAGCCGAGGTGGAGGCGCTGGTGCTTCCGGATCAACTGGCACTGCTGCGTGAGAGTGAGGCGATCATCTTTAGTGGTTTTAACCGGCTCTATCCGTTACAACTGCGTGCTGTATTGCCTTGGATTGAAGCGCCGGGGCGGAGTCAGCAGGTACGTCTGAGTTTTAGTGATGCGGTGGCGACTCCGGGCGAGAGTGGTCGTCTTGAGTGGCGATCGCTGCAGCACTATCTGCCTGCCCGTTATCTGTTGCAGCGTGAACAGGCGTATGGGGTGATGCTGGCCGTCGGGGGTAAGGCGGTTTTTGTACCACTGCCCGAGGCGCTGGAGGGGCGTCTTGCCGCGCTTGATCTGGCGTTGCTAAATGCGGCTAGCGAAGTGATTACCAGCGGCGCGCAGCTGCTGCAAAATGGTGATCTACTGGAGATCACCCGGCGTGATGAGTGAACCATAGCGTGCTGCGCAAGTCGGCGTGGCACGCTTGTTATTTATAATTATTTAAGAGACCAGGGAGAGAGAGATGAGTGCGCATTACGATTTCATAGTGATAGGTTCCGGTCCTGCCGGACAGAAGGCGGCAATTCAGGCGGCCAAGCTGGGGCGAAAAGTGGCGCTCATTGACCGTCACGCAGCGGTGGGCGGGGTCTGCCTTCATACCGGTACGGTACCAAGTAAAACGCTGCGTGAGGCGGTGCTCTACCTGACAGGGTATAACCAGCGGGGGCTCTATGGCAAAAGCTATCGCCTGAAAGAGAACCTGACGATGGGGGATCTGAAACAGCGGCTGCAGACAACCATTAGTCGCGAAGTAGAGGTGATTATGCACCAGTTGTCGCGCAACGGGGTACAGCTCTTTGCCGGTGTGGCGAGTTTTGTCGATGCGCAGCAAATTGCGGTGGTTGATCGCGAGGGTAAGTCGACGCGTTTGACTGCAGATAAGTTTCTGATTGCGACGGGCACGCATCCGTACCGCCCGGAGAACTTCCCCTTTACCCCTGGGCGGGTCATTGACAGCGACACCATTTTGCAACTGGAGCAGCTACCGCGCTCAATGACCGTCATTGGCGCCGGGGTTATCGGGGTTGAGTACGCCTCCATTTTTAGTGCGCTTGATGTTGAGGTTAATCTGATTGATGGCCGAGATACCCTGCTTGGCTTTATGGATCGTGAACTAACCGATGAGCTGGTACACCAGTTTCGCGATCAGGGGATGCTGGTACGTCTTGGTGAAGAGGTTGATACGATTACGCTGCAGGGTGATGATGCGGTGTTGACGACGCTAAAAAGCGGCAAACAGATCCGCTCTGAAGTGGTACTGGTTGCGGCAGGGCGCTCAGGCTCTACTCGGAGTCTGAATCTTGATGCGGCGGGGGTCGAACAGAACAGTCGTCACCTGATTAAAGTGAATCAATATTATCAATCCAACCAGGAACATATCTATGCTGCAGGGGATGTGATTGGCTTTCCCAGTCTCGCCTCCACGTCGATGGAGCAGGGGCGTCAGGCGGCCTGTCATGCCTGTGGCAGCGATCAGAGCCGACCCTTGGAAAACTTCCCCTTTGGTATCTATTCGGTACCGGAGATGAGTATGGTCGGTCAGAGCGAGCAGGAGCTTACCAAGAAAAATATCGCCTATGAGGTCGGTGTAGCGCGTCTGCGTGAAACTGCCCGGGGTCAGATTATGGGGTTGGAGCATGGACTGTTAAAGCTTATTTTTGGTCTGGAGAAACGCGATCTGCTCGGGGTACATATTATTGGTGAAGGGGCGACGGAGCTGGTTCATATTGGCCAGGCTGCGATGGTCTTAAATGGCGGTTTGGCGTATCTGTTAAACAGTGTGTTTAACTACCCCACACTGGCCGAGGCGTATAAGATGGCAGCGCTAGATGCTTGGAATCGCTTGCAATAACTGCTCATCTCAGGGGGGGAGTGTTATCCGGCACTTTGACAGCAGAACCCCTGAATTTGCTGGCGTTGGGATCGATGGTATGTAAATAATCCGATACTCAACAGATGGTTAACGCTGAGGAGATGACGCAGATGGCGGCGCAACAGAGTACCCCTTCCTACCGTGGACAGAGCATTGAACGCAAGATTAATCTTGGTGTGCTGGTCACTTTTTTGCTGGTCTTTGTCACCACCCTAATTGTCACCGCGCGCAGTGAAGAGCGTCTGGTGATGGGGTTGGTGCAGGATCAGACGCGTAAAATTGCCGATGCTTATCTCGATTCACTGAATGTCCTGATGCTTTCAGGGGCGATGGCCAATCGTGAGATGTTGCGCGCTAAAATTCTTGAACGTGAGGAGATTCTTGATTTTCGCGTGGTACGTCATCAGGCGATTAGTCAGATCTATGGTCCAGGACTGGATCATGAACAGCCTGTCGATGAGCTGGATAGACAGGCGCTTCAGGGTGATTTAATTGAGGTCATTAACACGGACAGTAACGGGGTGCGTAGCCTGACGCTTAACCGTCCGGTCTATGCTGAAAAGGATTACCTTGGTACCAACTGCCTGCTCTGTCATGTGGTGGAGGAGAAGAGCGTTCTCGGGGCGATTCGCGTGACCTTCTCCCTGGCGGCGCTTGATAAGCAGTTAGCGACTAACTTATGGACGGTGGCGATTGCTCAGACCCTGCTGTTCGGCTTTGGTTTTGCCCTAATTCTCGGGATGTTGCGTTTCTTTATCCTTAAGCGCATTCACTCGATGCGAGAGGTGATGGGTGAGGTTGAAAAGAGTAATGATCTGGGGCGACGTCTGTTGCCCATGGTGGACAGCGATGAGCTGGGTCAGTTGGCCGTCGCCTTTAATTCGATGATGCAGCGAATTTCCGTCACCTTTAAGGAGGTGCGTCAAGCTTCGCAACTGCTGACCCGTATCGCGGATGACTCCTCACAGATCGCACGCCAGGCAGCAGTCGATATCCAGCAGCAAAAGGAGGAGATTGATCAGATCGCCGAAGCGACGCATCGCATGGTAAGTAATACCGAAGAGATCGCGGTGATTACCAAACAGACGGCGGAGACCTCGGCGCGTGCCACCAACGAGGCGCAGGAGAGTGCGCTGATCTCAATTAAGGCGATGGGCAGTATCTCCAATATGGTGAATGAGGTGGTGAGCAGTGAGTCTGCGATTAGGGATCTGGGCAATAAAATTAATAAAATCGAGCATGTACTTAAGGTGATTAAGACGATTTCGCATCAGACAAACCTGCTCGCACTTAATGCGGCCATTGAGGCAGCGCGTGCCGGAGAGGCGGGACGTGGTTTTGCCGTGGTGGCGGAGGAGGTGCAGCTGCTCGCCTCTAAAACCAATCAGTCTGCTGATAATATTAAACAGATGATTGAAGGGTTGCAGGCTGATTCGCTGCTTGCCATTGAGCGTATTCACAAGGTGAACCGTAGCGCCCATTTAAGTGATGAGCATATGGAGTCCTCGGCGGAGTCCCTTGGGGCGATCTCCGGTGATGTATCGCTGATTAGTAGTATGAATCAGAAGGTCGCTACGGCGACACAGGAGCAGAACAGTGTCGCCCGAGAGATTGATACTTCACTGTGGCGAATTCGTGAAAGTATCGAAACATCGACGCAAGGGGCAAAACGCAGTGCCCAGGGGAGTGAAGAGATCCTGCGTCTAATTCGTCAACTTGATCGTCTGATGGAGGCGTTTCGTCACTAGGGGATTGCCGCCGTTTTCGCTTATAAGGTGAGTAGTGGGGAAAAGTTATTTACTGCGGTAAATTCGCTCTGTGCTTTTTCAGGGCCTTGGCTGTCGGGGCGGTTAATCGCGATAAGGCCATGAAATCCATAGCTTTGTGCAGAGCGAAGTACCGGTAGGCTGTCATCAATAAATAGGGTGGTGGCGGGGTTGAAGGGGTGCTGTGCAGCCAGAACTCTCCAGAAATCCGGTTTCTCTTTGGGAATACCGAGGCTGTGGGTAGAGATAATTTCGCTAAAGTAGCCCGCCAGCCGGGTACGTTGCATCTTCAGTTGCAGGCTGCGTTGATGCGCATTGGTGACCAGCCAGGCGGGTTTGTTCAGTTGTTGTAGTTGTTCCAAAAAGGGGATGACGTGGGGATGGATCTGAATCAGATGTTCCACCTCCTCCTTAAGCAGGGCGATATCAAGATCCAGCTTTTCACTCCAGTAGTCGATACAGTACCACTGCAGCTCGCCCTCCACGGCACGGGTTAGCGCTTTTAGTCGCTGATGCGCAACCGCCAGCGGCATACCATGTTTCTCACTGTAGCGCAGTGGCACATCATGCTGCCAGAAGTGGTTATCAAAGTGGAGATCCAGCAGTGTTCCGTCCATATCGAGCATGACTGTTGAATAGTCATCCCAATGCAGGGGCAGTTGAGTGGTGTGGGTGTTTGTGCTGTTTCTGTTTGGCATTGCTTCAGGCTTATTGCTACTATGAGTGAACGCTATTATAAGGAGTAACGGTGAATAAAAATCCACAAATTCTTGCGACACAGACCGTGGTCAAGACCCGTCTTTTTCATGTTGAAGAGGTTGAGCTGCGTTTCTCCAATGGCGTCGAATGCCACTATGAGCGACTGCTGGGTTCGCCTCAGGGGGCGGTACTGATAATTCCGCTGTTAAGTCGTGATGAGGTGCTGCTGGTGCGCGAATATGCTGTGGGGGTCGAGCGCTATGAGCTGACGCTGCCTAAAGGAAAAATTGATACAGGCGAGAGTATGTTGCAGGCAGCAGCACGCGAGCTGACCGAAGAGGTTGGTTTTGCGGCACGCAAACTGCACCATTTAAGTTCGTTAACCGTGGCGCCGGGCTATCTGCGCGGGGTGACACATCTGGTGGTTGCTGAAGATCTCTATCCCCTGCGGACAAAGGGTGATGAACCGGAACAGCTTGAGGTGGTGCCTTGGCGGCTGGATAATCTTGTCAACCTTTTTGCCCGTGATGATTGTACCGAGGCGCGTACCGTGGCCGCACTCTATCTGCTGCGCGACTGGTTGACGCTGCGCGATCAGGCGCAGGCGCACCCCTTTACCGCTGCGCCACCGATTATCCCCCTGTCGTAATGCGCGACTATTGCGACTACCTTAATCCGGCGCTGGAGCTAGCAATCGCTGCCGGTAGGGAGATTTTGCGCTTTTACGACAGTGGCTACGCGGTTGAAGTGAAGGCTGACCATACCCCAGTGACGGAAGCGGATGTCGCCGCCCATCACCTCATTGTCGCGGGGCTGAAGGCGCTGGATGCGACCATTCCGATCCTTTCGGAGGAGGCGGATGAGAGCGTCACTGTGGCGGTACGACAGCAGTGGCCGCGTTTCTGGTTGGTCGATCCCCTTGATGGAACGCGGGAGTTTATTCAGCATACCGGGGAGTTTACCGTGAATATCGCGCTGGTTGAGGCGGGCAGGCCGTTACTCGGTATTGTCTATGCGCCGGTATTGGGCTGCTACTATTACGCCTGTCGTGGTCACGGCGCCTATAAGCGTGAAGGGACCGGCGAACCGCAGCGTATTTTTGTGCGTGACTGCGATCCGCACCATGTCGTGGTCGCTTGTGGTCACTCAAGTTGCTCGCTGCAGTTACAGCAGCTCTTTGATAATCTGCCCGGCTACGAGGTGATAAGCCTTGGCAGTGCGTTAAAGTCCTGTCTGGTGGCGGAGGGGGGTGCCGATCTCTATGCCCGTTTTGGCCCGACATCAGAGTGGGACACCGCAGCAGCGCAGTGTATTGTCGAGGAGGCGGGTGGACAGATCACTAATATGAAGATGCAGCCTTTGCGCTATAACCTAAATCCCACCCTGCTAAATCCTCACTTTCTTGTCAGCGGGCGCAGCCCATTCCACTGGCCCGATCTCTTTTAGCCCTTGCTGAAACTACTTCGCTTTTTTCTCTTCAAGAAGCTGTAACAGCCGCTGTGGTGGCAGGTAGCCCGGAATTAATTCGCCATCACCAAGAATGAGTGCCGGAGTGCCACTGACGCCAAAATCAGAGGCGAGCTCCATATGGTTGGCAACCGGGTTATCACAACTTTTACGCTCAATATCACCGCTGTTTTTGGCTTTATCCATCGCTTTATTGCGATCCGCTGCACACCAGACGCTCACCGCTTTATCGTAGGAGTCTGAACCGACTCCCGCACGGGGCATGGCAAGGTAGTGGACGGTAATGCCGAGCTTGTTCATCTCTGCCATCCCTGAGTGAAGTTTACGGCAGTAACTGCAGTCGATATCGGTGAAGACGGTAATGGCGAACTTCTCCTCTCCTACAGCGGCATAGGTAATTCGCGATTTAGGATCAAGTTTTTGCATCATCTGCTGGCGCAGGGTGGCAAGGTGCAGTTGTGTGAGGTTCTCGCCGCTGCTTAAATCGCGCATTGAGCCATCCATCAGATAGCGGCCATCCGCAGAGACGTAGTAAACATTGACTCCAAAGGTCACCTCATAAAGCCCCTTAATCGGCGTCTCCTGAATCGAGTCGGGATCACTGCTAATTAGCTGTTTAAGGGCGGCGCGCACCGTGGCGATGGGCTTCTCCTGTTCCGCTGGGGCGTCAGCCGCCGTGAGGGGTGAAAGAGAAAGAGCAAACAGTACGCCACAAAGGGCGGTGGCGAAAAAACGCTGTCTCATGGTATTAATCCCGAAAGTTGTTGAATTGCAGGGGGAGGTCGATTTTGCTTTCGCGTAATAGTGCCATAACCTGTTGCAGATCGTCACGTTTTTTCCCCGTTACCCGCAGCGAATCCCCCTGAATAGCGGTTTGCACCTTGATTTTACTCTCCTTGACGAGCTTGACAATGTTGCGGGCAATATCACTCTCTATCCCTTCGCGAACGGTAATGGTCATATAGGCGCGGCTACCACGGGACTCAATATCACCCTCCTGCAGCGAGGCGACATCAATTTGCCGTTTGCTCGCCTTCTGTTGCAAGATGGTGAGCATCTGGGTGATTTGAAACTCACTTTCAGCCTCCAGACGCAGACCAGCCTCCACTTCAACCACCTGCGCCTGACTCCCTTTAAAGTCAAAACGGGTACCGACTTCGCGGTTGGTTTGGTCCACCGCATTGGTGAGTTCATGTCTATCTACTTCAGAAACAATATCAAATGAGGGCATTACTTTACCTTGCTGGTTTACGGTCATTAATAAAGGGGGCTAATGATACCGCAATCAACGCAGGCGGCGAAGTGTAGTAGTGGTGATCAGGGGGTAAAATAGATTACCAAGCTAATTGCATTTTATTCACAGAAGGATTTAAATCAGCTATTAATTGGTTAGGTAGCGTGATTGGCAAAGTTGCGAAGGAGCAAAAATGAGTAAATTGTTACGCCGACAAATCGCGATAGCGATGTGGCTGGGAGTGCTGGTGCAGTTACCCCTGCCACTCTATGCAGCAAGTGATCTGACCACCGCCGAGGTGCGTAAAACCCAGGGGGTGCAGGCGCTGCAACAGGGGGATTATGCGGCGGCCAGTGGTTATCTCGAAACGGCACAACGGCTTAATCCCGATGATATGGTGATTAACTACTACCTAGGCATGGTGCGTTCACAACAGGGCAAGTTTGACGAAGCGCTCATCCTGTTACGCCCTGCCCTAAATAATCTAACCATTGTTAATCCGGTGCGTTACGAAATCGGTTATATCGACTACCGCCAGCAGCGCTACCCTGAAGCGATAGCCAATCTGCAGGAGGTAGTTAACCGCGACAGTGAACATCTGCGCGCCCACTACTATCTGGCGCTCAGCTTGCAAAAAATGGCGCGTTATGACGAAGCCCAGACGCAGCTGCAACCGGTGATTGCAGCAGCGGGAACCCTCGCCCCTGCGGCGGCCTATATCCATATTGCCCTGCTTTACCAACAACAGCGCTTTGCTGACGCCACCAGTGCCGCCGATGGCTATGCGGTCGCTTATCCTGGCTCCAGTTTTCAACCCCAGGTCGATATTCTGCGGGAAAAGGCGGCAGCTGCCAGCCTTGATGCGCGCAAATGGTCCGCAACCCTCACCGCAGGGATGGCTTACGACAGTAATGTCACCGTGCAGCCCGATGAACTACAGGTGGTTGATGGCGAAAATCAAGATAAGGATGATTGGCGTTTCTCATTAGCGGCGGAGGGGCGTTATACCTTGCAGCAGCAGGGGGCGCACAAGGTTGGTGTGGGGATGCAGTTTAGCGATAGTCAGCATACCGACCTTGATCGTTACGATGCCCGCCGTCTTGGTGTGCTGGGCGACTACCGCTATTATGAAAAAGGGATTTTTGCCGGGGTTGAGTATAACTTGGCGACAAGCTGGCTAGGTGGCAATGACTATCTGAAAAATCAGAGTATTAGCCCCTACCTTAGCTTTAAACCAGTGACCGATCAAAGCTCGCTTATCCAGTTCAGCTGGAGTCAGAACGACTACCTGCCGGAGTCAAATCAGGATGAGTATGATGGTAGCACTCGCTATCTTGCCTACCGCCACAGCTTTAATCGTGAGAAGATCATCTACCATCTTATTGGCCACCTCATTGGCAATAGCGCCAGTAGTGAGGAGCAGAGTTACCGTGGTGGCGGCCTTGGTGGCAGTCTGCAGTTTAATCTTGCCACCACCGCGATGACCACCACCCTCTCGTTTGCCCGCCGCGACTATCCCGATAACAGACAGGATCGTAGCGACAACATTAACACCCTGCTGGTTAAAGCAGTCTACCCGCTGCAGGAGAGTTTGGCGCTGGAGGGGCTGTTAAATATCACTGACAATAATTCCAACCTTGCCGTCAACAGCTATCAGCGTGAAATCGTCGGCGTTAACCTGCGGTGGAGACCATAATGAAGCCGATGAATCAATTTTACCTGCGGGGCGTTGCCCTCTTGTTACTCCTTCTTCCTGTGCTGAGTTGGGCACAGCTGGCAGGTAGGGTTATCTCTTTGAGTGGCACGGCTGATGTGGTGCGTCAGGCGGATAAAAGCGTGGCAGCGGTAGCGGCGCAAATGGAGATATTTGTCGGTGACTCGATTCAAACCCGTGCCGACGGACAGATAAAACTTCTACTTGTTGACGAGACGCTGTTAATGGTCGGGCCCGACAGTGAGATGGCGATTACCGCTGCGATGGCAGGGGCAGGCGTCACCCAAACCAAGGTCGATATGAGTAAGGGGTGGTTACGCTCGCTGGTGGGCAAGAACCTGACCAAAAACAGCAGCTATGAAGTTAAAACACCGGTGGCGATAGCGGGTGTTCGCGGCACCGACAATACGGTTTACCACGATCCGCAGGTGAATGTCACCGCGGTCAGCGGTCAGGAGGGGGTCACCGAGGTGACCAACATCGACCGCAATGTAAGTGGCATGCAACAGATTGGGCAAAACAACTACACCCTTATCGAACGGGGTAGGCCGCCAACCCCTGCCGCGATAATGCCCCCCGGGCAGACACTTCAGTCCCTTGTGCGCGGTCGCAGCGGCGGTAGTAGTGGTCAAAGTGGCACCCAGCCAGGCTCCACATCCTCGACAGGTAGTCCCCAGGGAGGGAGTGACACGCAAACAACAGGAAATCAGAGTGGTCAGGTGGTCGATAACTTCTCCGTCTCCTACGCCCTAGAGCAGAGTGACCTCAACCTAGTGAGTGAACGCGACGAGTTTTTTGAGTTTGCAGAATATGAGCAGGGTAGAGGTAGCGATGAGCTTAGCGGGCTGAACGATCCGACCGCTTTAGCAAAACCTAGTGGTGTGAGTGACGGTAGTACGGGGTCGACAGCCCCGCAACCGCCCGCTTTGGAGCAGCGTGAAACGCCTCAACTGCTGGAGTCGGTGACCACCCAAGGGTCGGGCTTAATTGTCACGGTACCGCTTGTCACGACAACGCCGACACCCACGGAACCCACCACGCCAACAACCCCAACCGAACCCACAACCCCCACGGAACCGGTCGTTCCAGCCCCCGCACCCTCGGATGTCTTTACTGGCGGGGTCTATCCGACCTATCCCGATGCGACCCTGCCAGCCCCGCCAGTGACGGTAGATCCGGGTGTTGTGCAGTTGCCCATGGAGATCACCATTCCTGGGTTGTAACCTTAAACAGAACCTTAAATAGAACGTGGCAGCAGCGTTTTTATCGCTGCTATTCACAAATCACGCAGCAATTAATGGGTAGGTAGAGATGAACATGAAGAGAGAAACAAGCGTAATGACAGGTCTGCTGGCCTTATTGGTCGCGACATTTTTGGTGGGCTGTAGTGGCTTTGACAGTGATAGTGACGGGCGAGCGGTCACCCTAGTGATTGCGACCCCAGATGCCACGGGCGCTACCAGCGAAAGCCATCGCGAAAAGATAAGTTATGGCCCAGTCCACGGCAAACCGATATCACAGGCCTATCCGGGGTTAAGTAAGGTTGCCCTCTCTTTTAATGCCGGTGGCTATACCGCAGAGGTGATTAACCGTGATTACAACGCCAGCGCCTTTAGCGTCGATACTGCGTTAAACGCTTTTATCATTACCGACACCGTGGTGAATGTAAAACTGCCACGGGTTGCAACCCTCACCTTTACGGTGACCGCCTATGTCAGTAGTGGCGGTGTTGATGTGCAGTTTTTCAAAGGTTCAACCACCCTCAGCGAAGGCGATGTGGCCGCCATTGAAAGCGGTAGCCAGCCCTCAGTGGCGATTAACGTTGAAAATGATGTCGATACCACCATCATTAAAACTACCTTAGAGGGTAGTTGCAGCGACAGTGACGCCGATACCATTTGCGATATTTACGAAGATCTCTTTAAGGCCGCCAATGGCAGCAGTGATATTGATGGTGATGGCACGGTTAACAGCCTTGACAGCGACTCCGATGGTGATGGCTTGCTCGATAGTGCCGAACTCATTGCCACCACCAACGGCAACTATCCGCAGTTTGCCTATAAAAATCGCCCGATTAGCAGCGTCACTGCAACCATTAAAACCGGCATCGATATATCCAGCGCCCCTATTGTGCCGCATATTGAGGATGACAAGGGCGATGCGCATACCTTGGTTCTCAGCAGTCAACCGACTCACGGCAGTGCTACTGCCAACGGCCTACAGATTCAGTACATCCCCAATAGCGGTTATGAGGGGAGTGACAGCTTTACGATAACGGTGACCGACCGCGCAGGCAATACCCAGCTGGCAACGGTAAGTGTGAGTGTCGGTCACTTCTTTATTAATCCGCAGCCACTGGCAATGGGTTATAACAATGCGTTAGTTGCTAAGAGTGACGGCACCCTCTGGTCCTGGGGCAATGATGGCGCAACTACTTGGCGGCGCGGTGATGGCTCGGTAGTGGCGCCGGTGGTGGTGAGTGGTGATCTGCCTGTTGGCGATATCGTTTCGGTGAGTACGGGTTACTATGGCGATAGTCACCTTGCTCTGCATAAGGATGGCAGTCTCTGGCGATGGGGTTGGGATTACAACACGTATCTCTCTTATCCCACGCCGGTGCTCGATGCAGGGGGGAGTCTGCCCCTAGGTGGTGTGCTTGCCGCCTTTGCCGGTTATCAAAATAGCTATGCGGTCACTGCCGATGGCTCGCTCTGGGCATGGGGTTACAACGGTTATGGTGCGTTGGGGACGGGGGGTGCAATCACTGCGACTTATTACGATACTCCGCAACCGGTCTTAAATGCCGCTGGCACACCGCTGACGAATGTTAAAGCTGTTGCTGGAAACTATGCTTATGCCGCAGCGCTGCTAACCGATAATACTATTCTCACTTGGGGGCAAAATAGTAGTCACAATTTGGCATCAGGAGAGGTGGTCACTCAACGTCTTTATCCGCAGGCGGCAAAAAAGGATAGTCTCGGCACGCCGTTAACCGGCATTAAGAGCGTGGCATACAATTACGATAGTGCTTTTGCTTTGGCAATTGATGGCACACTCTGGGGATGGGGTCGGGGCGAACTCGGTAGTGGTGATTATCTGACGCATAGCCTGCCTGTTGCCGTTGTTGATGTGAATAAAATCCCTCTGATAGGCATTACCGAGATGGT
>JADGBN010000027.1 GCA_015231435.1 Gammaproteobacteria bacterium | reverse complement strand
GAGGGTTGGGGTGAGGGTAAAGAAACAGGGTGTCTGAACGGTTACGCTAAGAGTGTTGCCCTAATCGGCCCCGGGTTGTCACTGCCACGAGCCCCGTCAATATCTTTATTGCCTATCCAGCTGATGAGTCGTTGCACAGCTCTTCTCTCTCTATGTCTCTTTGCAAAATATAGTACTTAGCGGATTCAAGCTGCAAGTACAACCCGTTGGCTTTCAGCAAATACCTCGTACATGTGGCTACTATGATGATGTGGCGTCAAATTGAAGACAGTGATAGAGAGACGCACAGTTCTTTGTTGGAGGTTTATATGAATATACCCGTTATCCTTGAAAACGGTGGTTCGTTGGCCGAGCTTAATCACCCTGCAATTTCAAAAAGAAAGGGTATATGCCTTTTAAGCAGACCAAAAGCGTTACGCCAGCAGGGAAAACTCGGCACGAATTAGAGCGTCACTCATCTGGTTATCAACCTCACGATTGTAGGTAATCATACCGCCACACATTTCATACCAGGCGAAGCCGCTGCACCAGGCGCTGTGTTGATAGTCACCCTGGGCACGCCGTGGCAGGAGATAGAGCTTGCCGGGACGGTAGAGCAGGTTGTAGCTTTTGCCCTGCCGATTTAGCGACTCTAAATGTTCCCAGGCGCAATCAGCAGAGCTGTAGGCATCACAGGGGGAGGGATAGGCGGCTGCTCCCCCGTTGTGCTGCCACTGCGGTGACTCTATCGGAAGTGGCGCCTCACGCATAAAGAGCTGGTAGTGCAGATGATTGACTGAAGCGAAAGCACCATAACTGTTATAGCCGATACCAATGCCCGTCAGCCGCTCGCCCACCGCTTCTGCCAGATCCCACGCATAGTAGTGATCCCCCTCACCAAGAAACTGCGGGGCGTTATGCTGCCGCTCGGGTACCAGCAGGGTGTGATAGGGAATAAAGGGGAACTTGTTATAGAGCATATCTACCACTTTGCCCTGCAGGTAACCGTGCCATAACGTTTCACGGCGCAGCGCCTGACGGTTAAAATTAAAGCCATACTCGTTAAACGGGGCGTGGTTACAGGTGATCGCTTGCTGTGAAGAGCGCGCCGGACGCAGGGATCGTAGCGGATTGTAGTGCAGCTCCCACCCCTCTGGCAGCCGTCGCAGTGACGCCAGAGGGAGATTTTCATAGCCCAGCATCACCAGCTTGAGAAAGACCAAAATATCATCCTCGGCATCGGGCAGCGCCTTGCCGTCCATTAGCAGTTCACGATAGCTGCGGCTTGCATCATGAAAACGCGCCGCAAGGTGTGACTGCAGATGCTGCTGTAACTCGGCATCCAACGAGGCATTGGCAAGCAGCAGGATTAGCGCGCCTAGCCCCTGCACCTCCACCATATTCTCTAAACCTGCGGCAAAGGCAGCACTAAACGTCTGCTGCGAGGCAAAAATGGTATCACGCTTCATCGGCTAATGACCTGGCTCTCACCCGCTGCGCTATCCGGTGCAGGTAGTGGCGTCACCGCCGCCATTGGGGTGGTAAAGCCTGCCGCATTACGATGCCCGCCACCGCCATAAGAGGCCGCCACCTGTGATACGTCAATGCCGCGCTGACCATCGGAGCGTAACGACCAGCTGCGCAGATCCTCTTTTTGCATATAGCCTGCGGCAAAGGGGTGACCCACCGCCAACTCGCCCAACAGATCGCTGGTTAACTCCGCCGGTGCATTGACCACCGGCACGCGATAACCGGCAATTGTTCCTAATGTCGCTGACTTTTTATAACGGTCAATTAACTGTCGGCGATAACGGTTAATACTCTCGCCCTCCTGCTGTAGCCGCAAATAGGCCACACTACCCTCACTCAGCCACTGCTGCCAGCGCTTAAAATCGTAGGGATAGGCGGTTATCGCGGTGGTGATGTCACGGCTATGCGGACGACGGTTTAACCAGATATCACGATCTTCAATATCCAGATAGAGCTCGGGAAGAGGGAGGTCGGGCAGAAAATGGTGCCATGCCAGTACCGCACCACTATGCTCCATCGCAAAATGCAGCGTCAGGTTAGCAATCTCGCTATCTAGTCCAGACAACCCCTTCGCTGCCGAGATGTGGTGATCAATCACCGTCACCTGTCCCGCTTGGCGGCAGATCTCCACCATTTCGCCACGGGAGTAGCTGAAATCGAGCAGATAGATCTGCTGTCCCGCCTCCAGAGGGAGTTTATTAATCGCCACGCCATGAGTGGCGCCATGAAACAGGAGATCGCCTGCCTCGCCGCATCGCCCCAAGGCTATCCATGCGGCATAGGCGGCGGCAAAGCCATCGGGACAGTTGCCATGATAGATAACTAGCGTCGGATTTTGACTCATTTTCACTTCCTTGCATTTTTAGATTCAGTAATCAGGCTGCGTCTCTGTCACGCGCGACAGCGCCGCTGGCACTGTCGGCGCTGCTGCCGCCCGACTCTCACGGATAAAGAGGGCTGCCTGCAGCAGCTGTCGAGTATAAGGGTGTTGCGGGGCGTGGTAGATAGCTGCCGTCTCGCCTGACTCCACCACCACCCCCTGACGCAGGACCAAAAGGCGGTGCGCCATGGCCGCAATCACCTTCAGATCGTGGGAGATAAAGAGATAACTTAAATGGTGACGCTGCTGCAGGCTGCGCAGCAGTGCCAGCACCTGCTGCTGCACCGATACATCAAGGGCGCTGGTGGGTTCATCAAGAACAATCAGCTGTGGCTGTAACACCAGGGTGCGGGCAATCGCAATCCGCTGCCGCTCGCCTCCCGAGAACTCATGGGGATAGCGCTCTGCGATCGCAGGCGACAGCCCCACTTCCGTGAGAATGGCATCAATTCGCTGCTGCCGTTCGCGCTGAGTTAACTCGGGAAAGTGCAGACGCAGCCCCTCACCAACAATATCGGCCACATTAAGACGCGGTGAGAGTGAGGCAAAAGGGTTTTGAAATACCACCTGAAACTGCCGTCGCAGCGGACGTATCGCCCGCTCACTCAATTTATCAATACGTTGGCCAGCAAAGGTGATCTCCCCCTGACTCGCCTGCAGGCGTAATAGTGTCATGCCCAACGTACTCTTTCCCGATCCCGATTCACCGACAATGCCAAGCGTCTCCCCCGGATAGATCGTCAGCGAAACCCCATCTACCGCAGGAATCACCCCCACCTGATGTCGCCACCACCCCCCCCGCAGGGGGAAGTGCACCCGCAAATCTGTACCCTGAAGTAACGGTTGCGTCGTCGCTACGGGTGCATAAGTCGTTAATGGCTGCGGTTCACTGGCCAGCAGACGCTGGGTGTAGGGGTGCTGCGGGCTGCCAAAAAGCGTCGCCACCTCACCCTCTTCGACCACCACACCACGCTCCATCACGCTGACGGTGTCAGCAAAGTGACGCACCAAATTCAGATCGTGGGAGATGAGAAGAATCGCCATCCCCTCTTCACGATGCAGGCGGTTAAGTAACTCAATAATCTGAATTTGAATCGTCACATCCAGCGCCGTGGTCGGCTCATCGGCGATGAGTAGTTGTGGCGAACAGGCTAGTGCCATGGCGATCATCACCCGCTGCTGTTGCCCCCCTGAGAGCTGATGCGGGTAGTCGCCAAGACGCTGACGTGGTGACTCTATACCAACACGCTGCAGCATCTCTTCAGCCTGTTTTAGTGCTGCACGGCGGGAGAGCTGCTGATGCAGGCGCAACGGTTCGCTTAACTGCTCACCGATGGTATAGAGCGGATTAAGCGCACTCATCGGCTCCTGAAAGATCATCGCGATCTGGTTACCGCGCAACTGCCGCAGACGCTCCTCATTAAAGCGCAGCAGATCTTCACCACAAAAATGGATGGAGCCACTGGGATAGTGTGCCAGATGCGGGTCAAGCAGGCGTAAAACAGAGAGGGCGGTGAGTGATTTACCCGATCCCGACTCACCGACAATCGCCCGCTTCTCCCCCGCCTGCAGGGTAAGATTAACACCATGCAGCACTTTTTTTAGTTGTGGCGCACGACCAAAGGCGATCTCAAGGTTATTAATTTGCAGCAGCGGCGCGACACCCTTAACCACGGCGACTGTCGAATGCTTCACGCAGCGCCTCTCCGATAAAAATTAGTAACATTAAGGTTCCCACCAGCACAAAAAAGGTGGTCATCGACAGCCACCATGCATCGATATTATCTTTCCCCTGAGCCAGCAGTTCGCCGAGACTGGGGGTGGTGGGCGGTACCCCGAGACCAAGAAAGTCGAGACTGGTTAAGGCTAAAATCGCACCGCTAATGCGAAAAGGGAGAAAAGTGATGACCGGGGTCATCGCATTAGGTAGCAGGTGACGCCAGATAATGGTCAAATTGCCAAGCCCCATCGCCCGTGCAGCAGTGACGTAGTTCAGGTTGCGCCCCTTCAAAAACTCTGCGCGAACATAATCCGCCAACCCCATCCAGCCAAAGAGACTAAGAAGAATAATTAACAGCCAGAGACTCGGGTTAAAGATTGAGGCAAAAATGATCAACAGATAGAGCTCCGGCATCGAACCCCACACCTCCAGCAGACGCTGGGAGATCAGATCGACCCTGCCACCAAAATAACCCTGCAACGCGCCTGCCGCAATCCCGATCACCGTACCGATAATGGTTAGCAGCAGGGCAAAGAGTACCGAGAGGCGAAAGCCGTAAAGCAGCCGCGCAAGCACATCACGTCCCCGATCATCGGTACCCAACAGATGCTGCGCGGTCGGCGCGGCGGGGTTGGGGTGTTGAAAAAAGTAGTTAATCGTATTGTAGCTATAGGGATTTAACGGATAGATTGCCCAGTTATCCGCCTCACTGAAACGCTCGCGAATATAGGGATCTAGATAATCGGTTTCGGTATAAAAGTCACCGCCAAAAGTGGTTTCCGGGTAACTGACCCAGAGCGGAAAGTAGTACTCCCCCTGATACTGCACCAGTAGCGGCCGATCATTGGAGAGGATCTCCGCAAAAAGGCTAATTCCGAAGAGCAGCATAAAGAGCCAGAGGCTCACATAGCCGCGACGATTACGGCAAAAGCGGCGCCAAGCGCGTGACTCGGGACGACCAACGACCATACGGTTCACCTGAATCATCGTGCGATAGACTCAAACTGAATGCGCGGGTCAACCCAGACATAACAGATATCTGTGATTAATTTCGCCAGTAACCCCAGCAGGGTAAAGAGATAGAGTGAACCCAGTACCACCGGATAGTCGCGCTTAAGCACCGATTCGTAGGAGAGCAGCCCCAGACCATCCAGTGAGAAGATTGTCTCAATCAGCAGTGAGCCGGTAAAAAAAGCACCAATAAAGGCGGCGGGAAAGCCGGTTATCAGGGGAATAATGGCATTGCGAAAAATATGTTTATAGAGCACCTGGGTCTCTGTCAGCCCCTTGGCACGCGCCGTTGTCACATACTGTTTGCGGATCTCCTCGATAAAGCTATTTTTGGTTAACATCGTCATTACCGCAAAACTGCCCACCACTGATGCGGTGATCGGCAGCACCATGTGCCAGAGATAGTCGCCAATTTTGCCCGCCAATGTCAGCTCCTGCCAGTTATCCGAAACCAGTCCACGCAGCGGGAAGAGATCCCAAAAACTACCGCCGCCAAAAAGCACCAGCAGGGTAATGCCCAGCACAAAACCGGGAATCGCGTAACCGATTAGGATAAGTGTACTGGTGATAATGTCAAAAGCCGAACCATCACGCACTGCCTTGGCAATGCCCAGGGGAATCGAGATAAGATAGGTAATAAAAAAGGTCCATAATCCCAAACTCACCGATACCGGCAGTTTAGCGACGATTAACTCCCAAACCGTCTGATGGTGAAAATAGCTTTCGCCAAAATTAAAGGTGAGGTAGTTACCGATCATTTCGATAAAACGCAACGGGGCTGGCTTATCAAAACCGTAGAGGTGACGCAACTCCTCAAGGCGCTCGGCATCAAGACCACTGGCACCGCGATAGAGCGCTTCACGCTGTACGCTCACCTCGCCGACCTGGTTGCCCGCCCCCTGTAACTGCGCAACCAACTGCTCCACCGGCCCGCCCGGCACAAACTGGGTGATCGCAAAGGTGACCAGCATCACCCCGAAAAGGGTGGGAATCATTAATAACAGACGTTTAATAATATAGGCTAGCATCTATGGCGTCTCGGTTGGGGCGGCTATCCAGCCACTCATCAGTAACCAGCTTTCAGGATCATAAAAGCGAGGGAGCTGCGACGGCAGACTGATCTGGCGACGATAGGCGACACGATGGGTCGCGATATACCACTGCGGCACAAGATAATCCCCCGCCAGCAGCACCCGATCTAACGCCCGCACAGCGGTGACCAAGGTTTGACGATCGGTAGCGTAGATCACCCTGTCCACCAGATCATCGACAACGGGGTCGGCTAATCCGATTAAATTACGCGATCCAGGCTGCGCTGCCGATGAGGAGTGAAACATCCCCTTAAGCTCATTGCCGGGCGATTGTGACTGACTAAAACTTGCCACCACCATATCAAAATCAAAGCTCTCCATGCGTTGTTGATAGAGCGCCGGATCAACGGTGCGATAGGTCACGCCAATACCCAACTTGCCTAAGTTTTTGACATAGGGGGCAAGAATGCGCTCAAACCCCTTCTGCACCAGAATTACCTCAAACTGAAACAGCTCACCCCGACTGTTAACCAGTTGATTGTTCACCACCTGCCACCCTGCCTCGCGTAATAGCTGCGCCGCCTGACGCAGGTTGTGACGTAAACTTGAGGGGGCTGCCGTTGTGGGGGCTTGCCAGCGATCGGTAAAGAGTGAGGCGGGCAGTACTGCCTGCCAGGGGGTTAACAGCGCCAGCTCGGCCGAATCCGGCAGACCGCTGGCGGCCAGCTCGCTATTACTGAAATAGCTATGGCAGCGGCGATACTGGTTATAAAAGAGCTGGCTATTCGACCACTCAAAATCAAGCGCTAGGGAGAGCGCCCGACGCACCCGCTGATCGGCAAAAAGGGGGCGTCTTAAGTTAAAGACAAAACCCTGAATCCCTTGGTTATTTTCATGAGCCAGCTCACGTTTAATAATCTCGCCACGATTAAACACGCCGCCCTGATAGTCCCGCGCCCAGCTCTTTGAGTTGTACTCATGATTAAAATCAAACTCACCCGCCTTAAACGCCTCGAGAGCAACCGTAAAATCACGGTAGTATTTATAAACAACACGATCAAAATTAAACATGCCGCGACGAACATTAAGATCTTTTGCCCAATAATCGGGGTTACGACGGTAACTTATCTGCTTTCCCAACGCATAGGAGTCAATGAGATAGGGACCTGATGCGATGGGTGATTGCTCTGCAAGTTTGGCAAAATCAGCATCCGCAACCCAGCGGCGGGAGAAGATCGGGATCTGTCCGGCCACCAGATGCAGCTCCGGGTTTACTCTGGCAAACTCAAAGCGAATATGCTGCGCATCCTCTACCACGGCGGCGGTAATATCACTCCAGTAAATACGGTATTGGGGATGCGCCGCGTCACTTTTCAGGGTATCAAAAGAGAACTTCACATCCTCAGCAGTGACCGCCGAGCCATCATTAAAGCGTGCCGCTTGACGCAACCTAAAACGCACCGAGAGCTTATCCTCTGCAAGTTCAGCATCCTCAGCCAGGAGTCCGTACTGACTGAAGGGCTCATCAAGACTCGGGGTCATTAGCGTCTCAAACAGCAGCGCATTTAACCCCTCCGCTGCCATCCCCTTAAGGGTGAAAGGATTTAGCGTGTCAAAACTGCCGACAGCGGCAAGGTTTAAACTCCCGCCCTTGGGTGCGGTGGCATTAACATAAGCAAAAGCATTAAAACTATCGCCATAGCGCGGGGTATAGCCCATCGCCTGAGAGAAGGCGGCCACCGCCGAGGCGGGTAACAGTAGAATACCCAGTAATAATAAAATCACCTGTTGCAATGAAAAACTCCGCAAGTCAATATTGACATCTGCGCTTAAGCAAGCATAAACGCATGATAAAAACTGCTATAATGGCGCATCTTACGAAGCTTATCACCAGATAACAACTGCCCAAAATAAAATCAGATGCAATTGTCGCCAACCGCACGCTTGCAGTCACGTATCAGCATGCAGACCAGTTTAAGATTAATGAAGAGATCACGGAGAACAGTATGGGGTTTTTAACAGGAAAGAAGGCACTAATTCTAGGGGTCGTCAGTAATCGCTCCATCGCTTGGGGAGTTGCTGAGGCGATGCATCGTGAAGGGGCAGAACTCGCCTTCACGACCGTAAACGAGCGTTTTACCGAACGGCTAACCAAACTTGCAGACGAGGTTAACTCGAAAATTGTCCTCACCTGTGACGTCGCCGATGACGCGCAAATTGAGGCGTTAATGGTGGAGCTTGGCAAACGCTGGGGACACATTGACATTATTATCCACTCCGTCGCCTTTGCGCCTGCGGGACAACTCGATGGCGACTATCTCGATAACGTCACCCGCGAAGGTTTTGCGGTGGCAAACGATATTAGCTCCTACAGCTTTGTTGCCTTGGCTAAGGCGGCACGCCCGCTGCTACGGGAAGGGAGTGCACTGCTCACCATGAGCTACCTCGGTGCGGTACGCGCCGTTCCCCACTACAACGCCATGGGGCCGGCTAAAGCGAGCCTTGAGGCGAATGTCAGCTACCTCGCCTCGGCTCTCGGACCACGGCAGATTCGCGTCAATGCGATCTCCGCCGGACCGATTAAAACCCTTGCGGCAAAAGGGATTGCTGATTTTAACAAGCTGCTTGATTACGGTGAAAAGAACTCGCCGCTGCGGCGCAATGTGACTATTCATGAGGTCGGCAATGCCGCCGCCTTTATCTGTTCTGATCTCGCCTCGGGCATTACCGGTGAGATTCTCTACGTCGATTCAGGCTACCATATTCAGGCGATGTCGGTGCCTGAAGAGGTCTCCTAAATCTACCCGTTATCCTTTTAATTTCAGGAAATTGGGGGGGGGGCGGCCATCCGCCCCCCCCTTTTTTATTAGCTCGTTATCAGAGTTTACGCTCGATTTTACTCGCCTTTAGTGAGGCGCCAATCACCGCTTCCAATGCTGCATTGGTATGATTTTGCAGCAGCTGCTCCTGCAACTGTGGTTCGGTTGTCACCGGCTCGCTACCAGCCACCTCTTCTGCGGCAACGTTGACCTGATAGAGGGCAACAATGGCCTGATCACCATTTTTCAACTCAACCTGTTGATAGACCACCTTGTCACCCTCAGGATGGGGCATGCGAAAGATGGCATTCACCAACTCCCGATCGAGCTCGCTATCTAAACGCCCCAGCCGCTCCTGCTGCTGCCAGCTCTGTTGTTGCGCGGCCATCACTGCTTCCGGAGCGTCGCTGCTACCCTCGAGCTGCTTTAACAGATCTGTCGCCACCATTTTAGCCTGCGCCTGCGCCTGCTGCTGTACTAGGCGCTGATGTATCGTCTCTTTAACCTCAGCCAGCGGGCGTACCCCAGCAGGGGTGTGTTCATGAAGCCGCAGCACCACCAGATGCGATGGGGTAAGCTCCAGCAGCGTGCTGTTATTGCCCCGCAGCAGAACATCATCACTAAAGGCGGCTTCAACCACCTTGCTGTCACTGGCAATACCGCTACCGCCATCCCGCGTTAAAGCGTCCGAATAGGCGATGGTTAACCCCAGCGCTTTGGCTGCCGGCGCTAATGAGTCGGGGTTTTCAAACGTCAGATTAGCAAGTGACTCGGCACGATCAAAAAGCAGCTGCTCGGCACGCTCACTCTGTAATTCGCGCAAAATCTGCTCGCGTACCGCGTCAAACGGTTTTGTCTCCCCACCACGTTTTTCATGCAGCTTAATCAGATGATAGCCAAAACTGCTGCGAACTGGTTGACTGACGCCATTCACCTCAAGGTTAAAGGCAGTCTCCTCAAAGGCCTCGTCCATCACGCCACGACCAAAAAAGCCCAAATCACCGCCCTGTGATGCTGAGCCTGGATCTTGGGAAATGCTCTTGGCCAGTGTAGCAAACGCCTCACCCTTCTCAATTCGATCACGAACCGCAATCGCCTGAGCCTCCACCGCCGCCGCATCGGCATCACTGGCAACCTCAAAGAGAATATGGCTGGCATGACGCTCATCAGCGGTACGATAATTCACTATCTGTGCATCATAACGCTCACGCAGTTCACTCTCTTCAATCGTCACCGCTGCCGCAATCTGTTGCTGATCGAGCTCAAGATAGGCGATTTTCAGCGTTTCCGGCGTTTGATACGCTGCTGAATTATTCTGATACTCAGCTTCAATCGCCGCATCAGAAACCGTAATGCTTGGTGTAAAGCGCTCACCCTTCACCAAGGTATAACCGATATGGCGCGTCTGATTCTGTAACCGTTTGAAATAACTAACCTCTTGCGCGGTAACAAACTCACTCCCCTCAATACTGCCGCGATACTGTTGCAACAGCAGATCGCGACGTAACTGATCTTCAAAGGAGGCGGGCTGCATACCCTGCATACTTAAAGCGCGCTGATACGCTTCCATGGAGAAGCGCCCATCCTGCTGAAACAGCGGTACGCTGTGAATTACCTGCACCAACTGCTCGTTACTAATATACATCATCTGATCACGGCTCTGCTGCAGCACCACGCGATCTTCGATTAGTTGTGACAGAAGTTGCTGCCGCATCTGATTTTCATCAAAGAGGTTGGCGGGCAGCTGTTCACCAAACATCTGCTGCAGACGTTGGCGTTGGCGATAATAGGCATTTTCCAGCTCAACCTGAGCGATTGCATCACCGTTAACCGTAGCTACCGGTGGTGAGCTGCCGCCGCCCACGTACTCATTAAGACCCCAAAGGGCAAAGGGAATAATGATTAGTCCGACGATAATCCAGGCAAAAACCCCCTGGGCACGATCACGAATTAACTGGAGCATCTCTTCTTTGTATCACTCTGAGCTATGGTGGAAAAAAAAAGGCGCACATTGAGTGCGCCTTTTAGGGAGTTGGCGGAGCGGACGGGGCTCGAACCCGCGACCCCCGGCGTGACAGGCCGGTATTCTGACCAACTGAACTACCGCTCCAATACTTCTTTACTGCGACTTATATCTAACTACAAATTGGTGGGTGCTGCAGGGTTCGAACCTGCGACCCTCGCCTTGTAAGGGCGATGCTCTCCCAGCTGAGCTAAGCACCCTAGCTTCGCTAACGGTGCGTTAGTTTAGCGCATCTTTTAACGACTTACCAGCTTTAAATCCAGGTGATTTGCTGGCCTTAATCTCTAATGACTCACCGGTACGCGGATTACGTCCAGAGCGTGCAGCACGCTCACGCACCATAAAGGTTCCAAAACCGATTAAGGTTACCTGTTCGCCCGTTTTGAGCGCTTCGGTTATCGAATCAAAAACTGCATCAATGGCATTGCCGGCAGCAGCCTTAGTAATATCCGCCTTTTCTGCGACTGCATCAACTAAATCTGATTTTTTCACTTATGATTTCCCCTGTTATGATCACTTACAATAGTTTAACAAAATAGATACCTTATCCAAAGCACACTCTGGCAGAAGGCTGACGTGCTGCAAAGAAGCCAACCCGTAACAGCCTAAAGGGCAACGCAAGCAGCCGCTGCAAGGCGCCCATCCCAAACAGACACTGCTTGGCTAAACAGTGCTGTGACCGCGCCACAAACGGTGTGCTTTATACCAACCTTAGAGGCTGAGTGTCAATTTAAAAAAGAGTGAAGAGCACAAATTACCGTAAAGCTGGCTAAACTCAGCCCGATTAGCCCGATTAATGGTGCAACCGCTCACTCTCTGGCATCGCAACCCCGCCATGATGCACCTCATGAGTATCAATATGCACCTCGGCAACTTCAGGCTGCGGCAACGGCTCCGGCATACGCGTTAAGGCGATATGAATCACTTCATCAATCCAGCGTACTGGAATAATTTCGAGATTCGCTTTCACATTCTCGGGAACATCCTCAAGATTGCGCCGATTCTCCTCAGGAATAAGAACTGTTTTTATCCCGCCACGGTGTGCTGCAAGAAGCTTCTCTTTCAAGCCGCCTATCGGCAGCACCTCGCCACGCAGGGTGATTTCACCGGTCATCGCAACCTCTGCGCGTACCGGAATTTGTGTTAGCGCCGAGATCACTGCGGTACACATCCCAATACCCGCACTGGGACCATCCTTGGGAATCGCCCCTTCGGGAACATGGATATGAATATCCTGCTTCTCATAAAAGTTTGTCGCAATGCCCAGCGAAGCTGCGCGGCTGCGCACCACGCTAATTGCCGCCTGAATAGACTCCTTCATCACATCACCCAGATGTCCGGTAATGGTCTGCTTACCCTTACCCGCCACCACTACCGTCTCAATCTGCAGGAGCTCGCCACCCACCTCTGTCCACGCCAGTCCTGTCACCTGACCAACCTGATCTGACTCCTCTGCCAGACCATAACGGTGACGTTGGACGCCGAGATAGTGTTGCAGATCATCTTTACTAACCTTCACCGGCAGCGTCGTACCCTCCTTATTGAGAAGGATCTCCTTAACCACCTTACGACAGATTTTAGCCAGTTCGCGCTGCAGGTTACGCACCCCTGCTTCTCGGGTGTAGTAACGAATCATATTGAGAATGGCAGAATCATCAACAACAAGTTCACCCTTTTTAAGCCCGTTTGCCGTCTCCTCTTTGACCAGCAGATAGCGCCGCGCAATATTAAGTTTCTCATCCTCGGTATAACCGGTAAGGCGAATCACCTCCATACGATCGAGCAGTGCCGCCGGAATATTCATCGAGTTTGAGGTGGCAATAAACATCACCTCCGAAAGGTCAAAATCGACTTCGAGATAGTGATCGCTAAAACTGACGTTTTGCTCGGGATCAAGCACCTCCAACAGCGCTGAGGCCGGATCACCGCGAAAATCCGAGGCCATCTTATCAATCTCATCGAGCAAAAAGAGCGGATTTTTACTGCCACTCTTGGTCAACTTTTGAATAATTTTACCCGGCATCGAACCGATATAGGTGCGCCGATGGCCGCGAATCTCCGACTCATCACGCACCCCGCCCAAGGACATCCGCACATATTTACGATTGGTGGCGCGGGCAATCGACTCACCCAAGGAGGTCTTGCCAACACCGGGGGGGCCGACCAGACAGAGAATGGGGCCCTTCAGTTTTTTAACGCGCTGCTGTACCGCAAGGTATTCAAGAATGCGCTCTTTAACCCGCTCCAGACCAAAATGATCCGCCTCTAAAATCGCCTCGGCAGCCGCCAAATCATGGCTAAGACGGGTACTCTTTTTCCACGGCAGATTAATTAGCACATCAAGATAGTTGCGAATCACCGTCGCTTCCGCCGACATCGCCTGCATCATCTTCAGTTTGCCAAGCTCTGCCAAGGCCTTTTTCTTCGGCTCACCGCTCATGCCGGAGCGCTTTATCCCCTCTTGCAACTCCTGCGCCTCATTAGGGGCATCTTCTGGTTCGCCCAACTCTTTCTGAATCGCCTTAATCTGCTCATTCAGATAGAAGTCGCGCTGATTCTTCTCCATCTGCTTTTTAACCCGCACCCGAATACGCTTCTCAACGGTCAGTAGATCAAGCTCGGCTTCGAGAATAACCAGCAGTCGCTCGAAACGATCCTGCAGCGCGGTGAGCTCAAGAACCTGCTGTTTATCCTCAATTTTAACCATTAGATGCGCCGCGATGGTATCTATCAGACGGTGCGGATCTTCAATATTGCCGATACTGGCAATCAACTCTGGGGCGAGCTTTTTATTTAGCTTAACATACTGTTCAAATTGCGAAATGAGCGTTCGCGAAAGAATCTCCGCCTCGCGACTATCGTAGGGGTCGTTATCCTGATAGACGATCTCGGCGGCATAATAGGGACGACTTAAGGTAAAGTGCGCTACTTTTGCCCGCCGTACCCCCTCAACCAGAACCTTGACCGTACCATCGGGAAGTTTTAACAGCTGCAATATATTCGCCAGCGTGCCCGTGGTGTAGAGATCACGAATGGCCGGTGCATCGTTGCCTGAATTTTTTTGCGCCAGCAGCAGCACCTGCTTATCCTTCTCCATCGCTGTTTCAAGGGCGATGATCGAACGATCCCTGCCGACAAAGAGCGGAATCACCATATGCGGATAGACCACCACATCCCGCAGGGGAAGGATGGGTATCGTTGCCGGTTCGCTGGCAAGGCGCTGGTTAATCTCGTCAACCGTCAAATTGGCCATCTGTTCATCTCCCTTGAGAGGGTGGCGATTTTATACCCGTCATCCTTGAAAATGCGGGGTTGTTGGCTGCAGTCGCTCACCCCAATCACTTAGTTTGTCTAAGCTCATGGGGATTCGCGACCTTGCCGCCTACCCGCCTTTCCAATGATTTTGGGTATATCTACTCACCAACGGCCATCGCCGTCTCATTCTGCTCGTAAATAATTAAGGGTTCAGCTTCACCCTTAATCACCCCTTCATCAACCACCACCCTAGAGACACTCTCCATAGAGGGAAGATCGTACATCACGTTCAGCAGCACACTCTCAAATATTGATCGTAATCCGCGTGCCCCTGTCTTGCGCTGCATTGCCCGTTTGGCGACGGCCTGTAGCGCCTCATCACGAAACTCCAGGGCAACGCCCTCCATTTCGAAAAGCCGACCATACTGTTTGGTCAGGGCGTTCTTCGGTTCAACCAGAATACGCATTAATGCGCTCTCATCAAGCTCTTCAAGAATCGCGTGAACCGGCAGACGGCCGACAAACTCAGGAATCAGGCCAAACTGCACCAAATCTTCGGTCTGCAAATCTTTAAGCACATCGGCAACACTGCGCTCCTCACGTTTCCCTTTAATATCAGCCGAGAAACCCATGCCGCCCTTCTCGGAGCGGTGACGAATCACCTTCTCGAGACCAGCAAAAGCACCACCGACAATAAAGAGAATATTGGAGGTATCCACCTGGAGAAACTCCTGCTGCGGATGTTTACGTCCGCCCTGCGGGGGGATTGAGGCAATCGTCCCCTCAATCAGTTTTAGCAGCGCCTGCTGTACTCCCTCACCGGAGACGTCGCGGGTGATCGACGGGTTCTCTGACTTACGCGAAATTTTGTCAATTTCATCAATATAGACAATGCCTGTCTGCGCCTTCTCAACATCGTAATCACATTTTTGCAGCAGCTTTTGAATAATATTTTCGACATCCTCACCGACATAACCCGCTTCGGTAAGCGTCGTTGCATCGGCAATGGTAAAGGGGACATTCAGCACCCGTGCCAAGGTTTGCGCGAGCAGCGTTTTACCACTGCCGGTCGGGCCAATTAGGAGGATATTACTTTTGGAGATCTCCACCTCCTCCTTGCTGCTATCGACACTCATCCGTTTATAGTGGTTATAGACAGCGACCGCCAACACCTTCTTGGCGTGGCTCTGGCCAATCACATACTCATCAAGAAAACTGTTAATCTCTTTCGGGTTGGGGAGACCGTTACTCTTTTCGCCATCCGGCTCATCCTCCACCTCATCACGAATAATATCATTGCAAAGATCAACACACTCTTCGCAAATATAGACAGAAGGGCCGGCGATTAACTTACGCACCTCATGCTGGCTTTTTCCACAGAACGAGCAGTAGAGTACTTTACCACTCTCATCACCCGAATCTTTTTTGTCTTTTGCCATAACAACTCCTGAATAAAATCAATTTTGCTACATCAGTCGCAGCTGCTCATCTGCCCCTTGGCAGATATCGGTGAAGAGGCTATCGCTGTGATATGCCGTCAACTATAAAGTAGTCAAGCGGTAAAACTGACTTATATTTAATAAAGACTAAGGTTGCGCTGCATCATTGGCAGCCTTAGCGGGATCGCGCTTTAGCAATACTTCATCAACCAGACCATATTTAACCGCATCGGCGGCCGCCATAAAGTTGTCGCGTTCGGTATCAAAGCCGATTTTTTCAAGGGTCTGGCCGCTATGTAGAGCAAGAATATGGTTTAACTCCTCACGCACGCGAAGGATCTCACGCGCATGAATTTCGATATCGGTGGCCTGCCCCTGAAAGCCACCCAGGGGTTGATGAATCATCACTCGGCCATGCGGCAGAATAAAACGCTTCTTCTTTGCCCCACCCGTCAACAAGACCGCGCCCATGCTTGCCGCCATGCCGATACACATGGTGCCGACATCCGGGCGAATAAACTGCATGGTGTCATATATCGCCAAACCGGCACTTACCGAACCCCCTGGGGAGTTAATATAGAGGCTAATATCCTTATCGGGATTCTCTGACTCTAAAAAGAGCAGTTGCGCCACCACCAGGTTAGCCATGTAGTCCTCAATCGGGCCGACAATAAAGATCACCCGCTCCTTTAACAGACGCGAATAGATATCGTAAGCGCGCTCACCGCGTGGTGTCTGCTCAACCACCATCGGTACCAGACCTGAATTACTAATCATCACCGCATCGTGGGGTGCAGGTTGCATCGTGTTAACCTCTAGCCATCAATTCTGAAAACTGAATCGGTTTATCGGTCACTGCCATCTGATCGAGAGCCCAATTCACTACATTCTCCTCCATCACCAACCCCTCAACCTCGGCAAGACGCTCTTTATCGTCATAGTACCAGTCGATAACGGACGCGGCATCCTCATAGGTTGACGCGATACCTTCTACATGAGCGCGCACCCGCTCAGGATCGGTGACAAGGTTATTGGCTTTAATAATTGTCGAGAAGAGCAAGCCCAACTTCAGACGCCGCTCTGCCTGTTCAGTAAACATCGACGGCTGCAGATCAACTCCTGACTTACCCTGGGGAACCTGCATATTCTGTTTGAAGTGTTCCAGCAGCTTCTGTGACTCATTGGCGACCATCTTGCTCGGGATCTCGACACTGTTAAGTTCAAGCAGCTTCTCGATCACCGCCTCTTTGGCGCGTTGCTTGAGACGAATATCGAGCTCGCGCTGCATATTCGCCTTGACTTCACTATACATCTTCTCGAGATCGCCATCGTCAATACCAAACTCTTTGGCAAACTCGGCATCCACCACTGGAAGCTCACCCACCTCAACCGCAACCACTTTAACTGCAAAGTTAACCGCTTTACCCGCAAGCTCAGTCGCACCATAGTTAGCGGGGAAATGCAGATCTAAAGTGATCTCACTGTCGGCCTTGGCGCCAATTAAGCCATCCTCAAAACCGTCAATCATCCGCCCTTCACCAATTACAATTTTCAGACCACTCCCTTTATTGCCGGAGAAGGGTTCGCCATTAATGGTTCCGGTGTAGTCAAAGGTCACCCGATCATTATGCTCTGCAGCGCGCTCACTATCGGACCTCCACTGCATCCGCTGTTTACGCAGCGTCTCAATCATTAGCGCCAGATCTTCTTCAGAGATGGCACAGACCTCACGCTCAATCGCCACCCCGGCAACCGGAGTTGGGGTCACATCAGGCAATATTTCAAAGCTAGCGAGATACTCAAGCTGATCATTATCGTCATGAATTAAGGTAATCTCAGGGGTACTGACCGGCATCAGCTGCACTTCCCGCAACGCATTGGGCAGCGAACTTTGAATCAGGCTACCAATCACCTCATCACGCACCCGATCGCCGTACTGCTGGCGAATGATTCGCATCGGTACCTTTCCCGGACGAAAGCCATCAACACGCGCTTTTTTAGCAAGCTGCTGCAGGCGGTTATTCACCTCTTGCGTAATCGCTGATCCAGGAAGGCCAACCTTCACTTCACGCAAAACGGTGCCCTTTGATTCGAATGAAACCTGCATTACAACTCCTAATAATACTTAACAATAGTGATGATAAATAAGGTAAAAACAGCTAACCGCGACAAGGTAGCAGCGCGGTGACATCATAACAGGGTAGCGGTTGCCACCCTTCAACCCCTCCACCTGAAATGACTGCGTTTCTGGCGACATTTTCTAGTTGTTGGGATTTACGCTAACCGCCAGCATCTGCTAACAGCAAAAAACGGCGTTGATTATAGCAGCTCATCCCCCCTATTTCATGCTCAAATCGTACGATGCCGCAATTAAGCGTGGCTTCGTCGAGAAGACGTCAAAATCGCCCCTGTCAACCTTCAGGGCATCACACAATATAACAACGCAAGAATACCACAACAATAATTTTAATCTGCTTAACGCCCAAGTTATAATCACATGGCAAGTGGAATGAAGTTATCACAACTTCGAATTATTAATTATGCCCACCCACCACTGAGGAACCCTGTTATGCAACAGAACAAAATTATTCTTATCTCTGCACTAATCACCATAACAACCCTAATAAGTTGCTCAGGAGATAGCGGTGACAACAACCCTGCAGAGGCGGATGAGCGATTAACCACCAATGTGCAAATTGCCGGTTGAGTCATCGAACCGGGCAAACCACTTGCAGCCAACAAAACCAGCTCCACAGCGGATGATCCGATATTAGTTTCATCAGGCACAACGCTATACATGACACCTGGTGCCAGCGGCACACTCGATATCAACTATCAAAACGTTGCTGATAACGAAGGCAGTTTAGAGTTGGATGTTCGCTACGGTAATGAAAATAGCTATATCAAGGTATCAGACCTCTCCTTAAGCAGCTCCCTGTTACAAAAGGGCGCTGCTGGCGTGTCACAAAAACAGGGCATACTCTCTGTCCCCTTCACCCTAAGCAGCACCGCCTGCGATGGTTTAGGCAAAGGTATTCACTACGTCACCTCCTATGAATCTATTGTCCTAAACAATGGACTCTACTCCTATGAGGTTGAACGCAATATTGCGCTGGATTGTGGCAGTGATGAGGCTCCGGTAACGCCCACAACACCCACCACACCCGTAACCACTACAGATAACTGGAATTTTAAATTCTGCGCCTATAACTACCCCAAACAGGCCTGTGACTATTTAGTCACTGATGCCAATAACGCCTATGGTACTTGGCAATATACAGCAGGATCAGGGGTAGCAGCTTGCGGCTCTGCATCCGGATACACCTACTCGGAACAGGATTATGGCTATACTGACAACACCTTAGGCGAACTCGGTGCTTGTATCTACTATAGTAATAGCCAGTATTCCGCGAAAAAATCTCCTGCTTTAGAGAAGGCGATACAAGCCGCTTTCTAAATCAGCTATTTGGCTAATCTGGTGAGGCAGATAATTTGGCCGCCTCACCCTTTGCTGATATTAATCAGATCAAACTTTTTCGCTAACATCTATACCCAAACGACTTGGAAATGCAGGTAGGCGGCAAAGGCGCGAATCCCCATGAACTTAGACAACCTAAGTGATTGGGGTGAGCGACTGAAGTGCGCACAGCTTACCTTTGGTGCAACACCCCTGCAATTTCAAGGAGAAAGGGTTTAGTGAACAAGCAACGCCATTGACTCAACATGGGCGGTATGGGGGAACATATCCATCACCCCGACACGCTCAAGACGGTAGCCGTGTTGATTAACCAAAATACCGATATCACGCGCCAGTGTCGCGGGGTTACAGGAGACATAGACAATACGTTTAACGCCCTTTTTTGCCAGTAGCGGCATGACCGCCTCTGCCCCTTCGCGAGAGGGGTCGAGCAGAACAGAGGTAAAGGGGTGCTGCCACCATGCAGCTGTCGTCATCGTCGGACTATTGAGATCAGCAAGATGAAACTCAACATTGCTTAGCCCGTTAGCTGTCGCGTTATAGCGAGCGCGTTCAACCGCTGCTGCAGATCCCTCGACCCCCACCAGATACTTCGCCCTTCGCGCCAGCGCCAAGGTAAAGTTACCAATGCCGCAGAAGAGATCTAACACCGTCTCGTTCGCCGTCGGGTTAAGCCACGCCAATGCCTGTGCCACCATTAGCTGGTTTATCTCAAAATTAACTTGGGTAAAGTCGGTTGGCAAAAAATAGTAACGCAAAGCAAACTCGGGCAAGGTGTAGCTAAGCAACTTTAACGCGGCAGGATTGGCGGGTATCTCCTTAGCATAACTGTCGAGGGTGGTTATCGAGTCAGGCCCCGCTGGTTGCAGCCAGAGAGTGATCCCCTCCTCCTCTTGCCACTGTTGCAGCCGTTGCAGATCATCAAGCGTCAGCGGGTCGAGATTACGCAGCACCATTGTTAACCCAACTTCATCCACCGCTACCTCAAGTTGGGGGATTCTGTCACCAGCATCGAGTTGCGCGAGGCGCTCACTCCAACCAGCCAACTGCGCCCCCGCTGCTGGATGCAGCACTTCGCAGCGCCACATATTGGTTAAATAGGAGCTGCGCCGTTCACGAAAGCCGACCAGAACCCGCCCCTTGGCGGCGACCTTTTTGACGCCCAAACGTGACTTGCGGCGATACCCCAAGGTTGATCCCCTGAGCGGCGCGGCTATCTCGCTCACGTTAACTTTCCCGATACGGCGCAGGTTCTCGACCATCTGCCGCTCTTTTGCCCGCAACTGTGCCAGCGCATCCAGATGTTGCAGGGCGCATCCACCACACTCACCATAAGCAGCACAGGGGGGGATAACGCGCTCTGGCGACGGGCGCAGCACCTTTGCAACCACACCGACATCGTAGTTACTGTGCTGCTCTACATAGGTAAAACTGACCTCTTCACCGGGCAGCGCCCCTTCGATAAAGACCCGCTTGCCCTCCACGCTTGCCACACCACGGCCATCATGGGTGAGATCAGTCACACTTACCACCACCGCCTGTTGTGGCAGGCGCTCGCGCTTGCGCCTGCTTTGTCTTTTTGCCATTAGTGAAAAAGATCAGTGGAGAGGTAGCGATCGCCCCGATCACAAATAATGGTGACGATCAGGCCGCTGCCGACCTCCCTGGCAAGCTGTAGCGCCACCGCTACCGCGCCACCTGAGGAGGCGCCGCAGAAGATCCCTTCACGGCTGGCAAGCTCGCGAGTGGTCTTTTCGGCGTCTGCCTGAGAGACATCGATTAGGGTATCGACCCGCGAACGCTCAAAAATAGTCGGCAGATAGGCCTCGGGCCAACGCCGAATTCCCGGAATAGAGGCGCCCTCCTGAGGCTGCACCCCGACAATCTGCACTTCACTGTTTTGCTCTTTAAGATAACGCGAACACCCCATTATCGTCCCGGTGGTCCCCATCGCACTGACAAAATGGGTGATCTCCCCCTGCGTATCCTGCCAAATCTCAGGGCCGGTGGTCAGATAATGCGCCTGCGGGTTATCGGGATTACCAAACTGGTTTAGCACAATCCCCTTCCCTGCTGCCGCCATGCTGTCGGCAAGATCGCGTGCCCCCTCCATCCCCTCTGCCTGGGTCACTAACACAATCTCAGCGCCATAGGCACGCATTGAGGCGACCCGCTCACGACTCATATTGGCAGGCATAATGAGCACCATGCGATACCCTTTTATCGCTGCCGCCATCGCCAGGGCAATGCCCGTATTACCACTGGTCGCCTCGATTAAGGTATCACCGGGCTTTATCTCACCGCGCGCCGCAGCCGCCTGAATCATCTGCAGGGCGGGACGATCCTTCACCGAACCTGCGGGATTATTACCCTCCAACTTAACCAGCACCGTGGCATCACCCTGCGCGGTGAGACGCTGCAAGCGTACTAGGGGGGTATGACCGACAAAAGACTCAATCGTCGCAAAGCTCTGCATAGATCCTCTTTAATGGTTAGCGCTATAGTTATCGCGAGCCATTTTGGCGTCGGCGAAAATACGCAGCAGGGTCGCACCATCACCCTGTTCGATGGCAGCCGCCAGTCGCGCCAACTCATGGCCAAAGTGTTGCAAAATCTTCAGTAGTGCCGGGCGGTTATTCAGGCAGATATCGTGCCACATCTGCGGGTTACTCGAGGCGATACGGGTAAAGTCACGAAAGCCGCCGGCGGCAAAGCGAAAAATATCATCATGCTCATCAAGACGTGCCAGGGTATCAACCAGCGTGTAGGCCAGCATATGGGGTAGATGACTGGTGGCGGCCAATACCTCATCATGACGAACAACCGGCATCTCCACCACCTCGGCACCACAGAGCTGCCAAAGGTGACGGATAATCCCGACCGCTTGGCGATCACTCCGCTCATTGGGTGTCAGAATCACCCGCCGCTGCTGAAAGAGATCTGGCAGGGCGGCACTCATGCCACTCTTTTCGGTACCCGCAATAGGGTGTCCGGGAATAAAACGGGGCGGCAGCTGACCAAAAACCGCTTCAGCTGCGGCAACCACCGATCCCTTGGTGCTACCAACATCACTAATCACCACCGCAGCACCGAGATAGGGCTTAAGTTGCTGCAACAGATCGCCAATCGCCCCGACCGGTACACCAAGAATGACGACATCTGCCCCAGCCACCGCCTCGGCAAGGGAGGTGGTCGCGCTATCGGTGATCCCTATCTCCAGCGCCTGCGCCACTGCCGCGCTGCTACGAAAATAGCCGCAAAGATGGATATTTTCAGCCTCTGGCGAGGCTTTTAACGCTCGCGCCAAGGAGCCGACAATCAGCCCGACACCAATGAGAGCAATACGCTGCATAACCGCCTACGCTTAAAGCAGGGTGCGTCCGACGGCGCGGGCCACGGCATCGAGCTGCTGCATTAAGGTAGCAAGCTCTTCCGGCGTCAGCGCCTGATCGGCATCACACCAGGCATCGCAAGGTTTGGGGTGCATCTCAATTAACAGGCCATCGGCACCCGCCGCCACCGCAGCCTTGGCCAGCGCGGGAACCATCCACGCCTTGCCACCGGCATGGCTGGGATCAACAATCACCGGCAGATGCGTTTCACGCTTCAGCACCGGAATCGCCGTCACATCAAGCATATTGCGATAGTAGGTCTCAAAACTACGCACCCCACGTTCGCAAAAGATGATGTTATGGTTGCCGCCTGCGGCAATATACTCCGCCGACATTAACCACTCACTCACGGTTGCCGACATCCCCCGCTTAAGAATCACCGGCTTATGAATTCTGCCCACCTCTTTTAACAGATCGAAGTTCTGCATATTACGTGTACCGATCTGAATCGCATCCACCTCATGTTCCATAAAGGCATCAATGCTACGCACATCCATCAGTTCGGTGACAATTGGCAGGCGCTGCGGCTTGGCTGCCTGTTGAAACATCTGTAACCCCTCTACCCCGGCCCCCTGAAAAGTGTAGGGACTGGTACGCGGTTTGAAGGCACCGGCGCGCATTAGACGACAACCGGCGGCGACAACGGCAACCGCCGCCGCATCCATTTGCGGTTGTGTCTCCACCGAACAGGGGCCGGCAATCACCTGAAGCTGCTCCCCGCCAAACTTGTGCCCGCCAATATCCACCAGCGTATCGGTACGGTGATAGGAGCGCGCCACAATTTTGTAGGGCTTCATCACCCGAATCACATTTTCAACGCCGGGAAGTGACTGCAGCATCTCCTTATCTGCGAGGTTCTCCTCGCCGATAGCGCCGATGACCGTGCGCTCCACGCCGCGCGAGACATTGACATCAAGACCCACGTTTTTTAGTTTACTCACTACAAAATCAATCTCTTTATCGGAGATATTGTCGCGCATGATAATAATCATGATGTCATACTCTCTTCTGCTGTGACGCTAACGCTAGCGCCAGAATAATAATAACAGGCGGAATAGGGCGAGGAGATCGCGCTATCATCCCTGAAGAATCTGCTTAAGACCCTCAAGCAGACGCTGGTTCTGATCAGCAAGGCCGATGGTGATACGCAAATAGTTCGGCATCCCATAGTTGGCAATCGGGCGAACGATCACCCCGTGATGTAATAGGGCGTTATAGACCGGAATCGCCGGCTGTTGCAAATCAACCGAGATAAAATTACCCACGGTAGGAATATATTTAAGCCCGAGGGCGCTAAACCCCTGCATCAGCTGCGCCCGACCATCACGGTTGACCTGCAACGTTTTCGCCAGATGATCCGCATCATCCAGCGCTGCCGCTGCTGCCCGAAGCGCCAGACTATTGACATTAAACGGGGGGCGAATACGGTTAAACATATCAGCAATGGCGACGGAGGAGAGACTGTAGCCGATACGCAGCCCCGCCAGCCCGTAGGCTTTAGAGAAGGTTCGGGTAACCACCAAATTGGGGTAATCATTTAGCCAACGACTACAGTCGGGAACCGGGTCGCGATCTTCTGCGGTTAAAAATGAGGCATATTCATAGTAGGCCTCATCAACCACCACCAGCACATCATGGGGAATGCGATCAAGAAACTGTCGCAACTCATGCTCGCCTAACCAGGTTCCTGTCGGATTATTGGGGTTAGCGATAAAAACAACCCGCGTATCGGAAGTAATCGCCGCGGCAAGGGCATGAAGATCGTAACCCCAGTTGCGGGACGGAACAGCCACCGCCACCCCCCCTGCCGCATGGGTAATAATCGGATAGATGGCAAAGGCGTACTGCGAGAAGAGCACCCGCTCTCCGGGACGGACAAAGCTACGCACGACAAACTCCAGCGGATCACTAGAGCCGCTCCCGAGGGTAATTTGTGAGCTGGCAACCTGATGCAGCGCAGCAATGCGATTTTTTAAGGCAAAACCGCTACCGTCAGGGTAGAGGCCGATATCACGGCTGGCCTGTTGCACCGCCTCCAGTGCCATCGGCGACGGACCTAACGGATTCTCATTGGAGGCGAGTTTTATAATGTTACGAATACCTAACTCCCGCTCCAGCTCGTCAATCGGCTTACCGGGAATATAGGGTTTGAGGCTGGCGATAGCTGGTACCACATGATCAATCACTTGCAACGTCTGATTCATTAAATAACCGCCTTGGGAAATGATCCGATAATCTTAAATAACGATGCCTCAGCACGCAGTTCAGCTAAAGCGGGCGCCAGCTGGGCATCGTCACAATGTCCTTCAAGATCGACAAAAAAGAGATAGTCCCACATCCCCTGCTGCGAAGGGCGGGATTCAATGCGGGTCATCGAGATCCGATGGCGCGCCAAAGGTTCCAACAGATCAAAGAGCGCCCCGGGTTTATTACGCGCCGAAAGCAGTAGCACCGTCTTATCCTGGCCACTCGGGGGGACAGCCGTCGGGCCCAACACCAGAAAACGGGTGGTATTATTGGGATTATCTTCAATATTTTCCATAAGCATCGGCAGACCATAAATGAGTGCCGCCGCCTCCCCCGCTATCGCTGCACTGCCAGGCTCTGCGGCAGCTAGTCGCGCCGCTTCTGCATTGCTACTCGCCTCAACGGTCACCACTTCGGGAAGATGACGATTCAACCACTGACGACACTGCGCCAGCGATTGCGGATGTGAATAGATACGTCGGATTTGCGTCAAATCGGCCAAATGGCTCATCAGATGGTGATGAATCCGCAGCTCCACCTCGCCGCAAATTTTTAGCGTTGCATGCACCAGTCCATCAAGGGTGTGGTTAATCACCCCCTCGGTGGAGTTCTCTACCGGCACCACCCCATAATCAGCACTGCCTGCGGCGACATCACGAAAAACAGCATCTATCGACTTCAGCGGGCGGGTAAGCACCGCATGACCAAAGTGTTTAAGCGCCGCTGTTTGCGTAAACGTCCCCTCAGGGCCTAAATATGCAATGGTCATCGGCTTCTCTATCGCTAAACAGGCGGACATCACCTCACGAAAAAGACGCGCCACCACCTCATTGTGCAGGGGACCAGGATTCGCCTCCTGCACCCGCTTAAGCACCTGCACCTCACGTTCAGGACGATAGAAGATCGGGCGATCGCCCTCCTGCTGTTTCACTTCGCCGACCTTTAGTGCCAGCATTGCGCGCTGATTAATTAGCTGTAACAGCGCATCATCCACCGCATTAATCTGCTGGCGCAACAGTGCCAACTCGGCTTCAACCGCGTCACCTGCAGATTTAGCGTTCACGTTATTCAAAGCTAACCGGCCGAATTAGTTAATCGCCCGCACACCACGCACACCATCAATCGCTGCAATTGCACTAATCACCTCATCACCAATCGGCTTATCAAGATCCACCAAGGTGTAAGCGATCTCACCACGAGATTTATTCAGCATATCAATAATATTCAGTCCAGCACTCGCTAGTTGTGAAGAGACTTGCCCCAACATATTGGGGACATTCGCATTAATGACTGCCAGACGATAGGCGCCTGCAGTACGTGCCATGACGACCTCAGGGAAGTTGACAGAGTTCGTGATATTGCCGTTTTCAAGATACTCGCGCACCTGATCCGCCACCATAATGGCACAATTATCCTCAGCCTCACGGGTCGAGGCGCCAAGATGCGGCAGGGTAATGACACGCTCATGATTTTTTAAAAAATTACTGGGAAAATCGCAAACATAGGCGTAAACCTTACCCGCCTTAATCGCCTCACCCACCGCCTGATCATCGACAATACCGGCGCGGGCAAAGTTAAGAATGACCACATTATCCCGCATCGCCTTCAGGCGATCGCTATTAATCATCTGGCGCGTTGCATCAATTAACGGCACATGAAAGGTGACAAAATCACTCTGCGCCAGCAACTCATCAACCGAGTTGGCCTGTCTGACATTGGCATCCAGTGCCCAGGCACCCTTAACGGTTATACCGGGATCATAGCCGACCACCTGCATACCCAGCGCAATCGCCGCATTGGCAATACGCACGCCAATTGCCCCCAGCCCGACCACCCCAAGGGTGCGCCCTGGCAGCTCAAAGCCGGCGAAGTTCTTTTTGCCCGCTTCGGTCTGTTTGGTGATTTCAGCATCATCACCCTCGAGTTGTCGAGCAAAGTCCCACGCCTGTCCTAGGTTGCGTGCCGCCATAAACATTGAAGCGAGCACCAACTCTTTTACCGCATTGGCGTTGGCACCTGGCGCATTAAAGACCACCACGCCACGCTCACTCATCTTTTCCACGGGAATATTATTTACCCCAGCGCCGGCACGACCGACCGCCTTCAGGGTTGGCGGGATCTCCATATCGTGCATTTTATAGGAGCGCAACAGAATCGCATCGGGATGCTGGATCTCTGAGGCGATCTCATATTTACCATGGGGCAGACGATCCAGCCCCACACTGGCTATATTATTTAGGGTTAAAATTTTCATGAGCGAAGGTTCCTCCGTAATCTATTATCAGTATAAGTGAGCGCACGAACGACGCTGCGAAAACATGCGTGCAGCGTCGTTTGGATAATTAAATATTAACCGTGACGCTTGGCAAAGTTGGCCATAAAGGCGACTAGGGCATCAACCCCCGCCTCAGGCATGGCGTTATAGATAGAGGCGCGCATTCCCCCTACCGAGCGGTGACCTTTCAGGGTGACCAGTCCGGCAGCCTTGGCCTCACTCAGAAAAGCAGCATCCAGCGCAGCATCCGCCAGGGTGAAAGGAACATTCATGATTGAACGACTGCTCACCTCGACAGGATTGCCATAAAAATCGTTGCTATCAATAGCGGCATATAGTTTTTCCGCTTTGCGCGTATTAACCGCCGCTTGAGCCGCAATACCGCCACGCTCCTTTAACCACTTAAACACCAAGCCCGCGAGGTACCATGCATAGGTGGCAGGGGTGTTATACATTGACTCGTTATCGGCATGGGTTTTGTAATCGAACATTGTCGGGGTACCGGCAATGGTCTGTCCCAGCAGATCATCACGCACGATGCAGATAGTCAGGCCCGCAGGACCGATATTTTTCTGTGCTCCGGCGTAGATCACCCCGTAACGGCTAACATCCAGTGAACCGGAGAGTATCGCTGAGGAGAAGTCCGCCACCAGCGGTTTATCCCCCACTTCAGGAATATAGGGGAAACTGACCCCTTCAATGGTCTCATTGGGGGTGTAATGCACATAATCAGCGTCTGCAGAGAGACTCAGGTCGCCCTGCTTCGGTGCAAAAGTGAATTTACCACTGCCGGCGCTGGCGTCGCAGGCGACATTCACCGTGCCATAACGCTTTGCTTCGGAGATCGCCTTTTTGCCCCAGGAGCCGGTCAGCAGATAGTCAGCCTTTTTGTGGCCACGAAAAAGATTCATCGGCACCATGGCAAACTGGCTCGAGGCACCGCCCTGCAAAAAGAGGACTTTATAGTTGGCCGGAATCGCCATCAGTTCTCGCAGATCCGCCTCGGCTTCTGCAGCAATCGACATATACTCCTTGCCACGATGACTCATTTCAGCCACCGACATACCAGTCCCTCTCCAGTCAAGCATCTCCTCTGCCGCCTGTTTAAGCACCTCTTCGGGGAGCATCGCCGGACCAGCACTGAAGTTATACACGCGTTGCATATCTGATATTACCTCACGGATTGTTAGTTAAATTTCATCATTACCCGAATATCGAGCATCACAGACCATCGAAGCTATTACAGCTCATCCTCACTCTGCTCATCACTGTCAAGATCGGAAGACTCTTCGTCATCTTCAGTCGCGTCATCTTCAGTAGCGTCTGCTTCGTCCATCTCATCATCCCCATCATCTCCTGCCATGACG
>JADGBN010000026.1 GCA_015231435.1 Gammaproteobacteria bacterium | reverse complement strand
CACTGGAAGTTTTTGTGCGATCGATGCAGCTGTTGCGTTGGGTGATCTTGCCGCCTCGTCTCGATCGTTTTGCGAGTATTCGTAAAATTATTGGCTGGAGTGAAATTGCGCGGCGTGAAGGGTTACTGGGGCTGGAGGTCTCATCCGATTCAGAGCGTGATCCCTTCGCACGGCGTGGCTTGCAACTGCTGGTTGATGGCAATGAGCCTGAGATGATTCGTACCATTCTTGAGGTTGAGGTCGAGACTCGGGAGCGTTTTGACATCTCCGCTGCTCGGGTATTTGAGGCGATGGGGGGTTATACCCCGACGATTGGCATTATCGGCGCGGTACTCGGGCTGATTCAGGTCATGGAGAACCTCAGCGACCCTGCGTTGCTCGGGCACGGTATTGCCATCGCCTTTGTCGCCACCATTTATGGGGTAGGGCTGGCGAATCTTGTGCTGCTACCGATTGCCCAGAAGCTTAAGTCGATAGTTAAAGGGATGAGCCAGCATGACTACATGGTGGTGGAGGGGATTATCGCGATAGCAGAGGGCGAGAATCCGCGCAGTATTGAAAACAAACTACTCGGTTTTATCGAGTAGGTTAGCCGAAACTGAGGGAGCGCGATAACTTGCCACGTCGGGGACGTTCGACAGAGAGTGATGATGAGCTGCATACTGATCGCTGGCTGATCTCCTATGCCGATTTTATTACCCTGCTCTTCGCTTTTTTTGTCGTGATGTATGCGATTTCCAATGTTAACGAAGGGAAGTATCGGGTGCTTACCGAAACGCTTGCCGAGGTGTTTAAAGAGAATCCTAAGGCGGCAGTCAAGGTTGAGGTAAAGAGTAATGAGTCGGTTGAGAGCAAAACCCCCGATTCGCAACAGCGCACCCCCGAAGAGTCGCGCAGTAAAGAGACCAACAGTGCCGCGCCGGAACCGAGTTTAATCGATATTACCAGTACGCAGAGTGGCGAGGAGCTTATTGATCTGGAGACGATCTATCGGCTGCGCAAACACCTTGCCAATATTGCCGATGAGGTGGAGAAGAGTATGTTGCCGCTGATTAAGGATGAGAAAATATCGGTGGTTCGCCATAAGGATTGGGTGGAGATCGGCATTAATTCGAGTCTGCTTTTCCCCTCTGCCAGTGCCGAGATGTCGGAGCAGGCAGAACTTATCCTGGGCGATATTGCCGAGATTATACGTACCCACCCCAACTATATTCAGGTCGAAGGGTTTACCGATAATGTGCCGATTAACACGGCGATCTTTCCTTCCAATTGGGAGCTCTCGGCGGCGCGGGCGGCGAGTGTGGTGCATCTTTTTATGAACGAGGGCGTCAATCCTGAACGTATGGCGGCGATTGGTTATGGTGAGTTTCGCGCCATTGCAAAAAATGAGACAGCGGAGGGGCGAATGAAAAATCGTCGCGTGACCCTAATTGTTCTGGCTGATGATGCACCGCGCAGAATTTTCGATTCGCGGCGAAATCTTGAGATGCAAACGCCCCAGAGTGCGGTACCGGCAACGGGTCAGCAGTGAGTCGCGCTGGTGACCAATGAGACAAGCTGGTTGGTGGTGCGTATTGAGAAGGGGCTTTTCGCCTTTAACTTGCAGACGGTAGAGCGGGTTGATCGGGTGACGCCGTGGATTGCCATTCCCGGCGTGGCGGGGGCGATTCTCGGGGGGCGCTCATTAATGATCAATTGGTGACCATCATCTCGCTGGCGCAGGCGCTGCAACTATCGGCGTCGCAGCATCGCGTCACCGCCGCCAGCCGTCTGGTGATTAGCCATCGTCAGGGTGATGTTGTCGCCTATCTGGTTGATGAGGTGCGTGATTTGGTCACTATCAGCAGTGATGAGATCACCGTTGGAGAGGGAGCAGATGTTGCACAAACAGAGTTGGCGGGGGTGAGTCATCGTTCTATCGAGATTGATCGGCGTCAGGTGATTCTGCTGGATCAGCAGCGGCTGCTGGAGAGGGTCATTGCCGGTGAAGCGTAGTCTGCCAGCGCCGCAACTGCCGGAGAAACCAGCGGAAAAACCGGCTCCACCCGTGTCGCATCCCGTGTCTCATCCCGTGTCTCATCCAGTCGCGCCAACTGCCGCACCAACCGTAGCGCTCTCTTTCGCCGAGCAGTTAGCGTTACTCAACGGCACTCCTGAAACCAAGAAAATTGACCTCTTTGTTTAACGCTTTAAGGTGCTGCGATTGTGAGTGACTGGCTTCTCTATCTGCTGCTTTTTTTACTACTGCCTCTGGTATTTTTGCTGGTGATCGCCTGGATTTGGGGAGGCAAGCGGCAGCGGCAGCTGCTGCTGGAGCAGCAGTTGCAGCAGCGTCAGTTAGCGAGTTTGCAAAGTGAGTTGAGCGCCTTGTGTAGCTCCAGTGTCACCTTGGGTGAACGTTTAAGCCGATCAGAGCAGCGTGTCGTGCGTTTGGAGCAGTTGTTGCGCCAGCTGGATACCGGGCAGCGTCAACTGCGCCATCGTCAGGCTGATATGGGGGGGGCGCTGCCGGAGGATGCGGTTTTTGAGCAGGCGCTAAAACTCGCCGAGCGCGGGGTAAGCCGTGAGGAGTTAATGGAGTTGTGTAACATCTCACCGGGCGAAGCCGATTTGGTGCTGATGATGCGACGTAGTGGTCAGGGGTAAGGTGACCAATTGCCCTGTATTAGCCAACTGATTTTGGAGTACCGCGATGGAGTTAGATAGTTTTGTAAAAACGGCCCTGCTGCTGTTACTGGTGGCTTCGCTGGCGGTCGCACTTTTTAAGCACCTTGGTTTAGGGTCGGTTTTGGGGTTGCTGGTGACCGGAATTATTGTCGGCCCTCACACCCCAGGCCCGATTGCCATCACTCAGGTGGATGATGTGCGCCACTTTACCGAGCTTGGGGTGGTGCTGCTGCTCTTTCTGATTGGTCTGGAGATGAAGCCTAAACGGCTCTGGGCGTTGCGGCGTGAGGTCTTTGGCCTTGGCTCGCTGCAAATTATCCTGTCAGGTGTTGCTATCGCCTTCTATCTCAACTTTTATATTCCCCACTGGCCAATGGCGCTGTTAATGGGGATGACGCTGGCACTCTCCTCGACTGCGTTTGTGATGCAAATTTTGCAGGAGCGGGGGGATATCACCAGCCGTCACGGGAGTACCGCATTTGCGGTATTGCTAATGCAGGATTTGGCGATTGTGCCGCTGCTCGCCATTGTGCCGCTGCTGGCGGATCAATCCGATGCGGTAGCGGCCACCCTCAGCGAACGATTTTTGGTTATTTTCGGCATGATCTCCATTGCTGGTTATGGCCGAGTGGGTCATACGGTGGCAACTATTTTTGAGGATAGTGGCATCGCCTATATTGCCGTAGATACCAATCCGGTGCATGTGGCGGAGGGTAAACGTGATGGACGTCCTGTCTATTATGGTGATATTGGTGATTTGCAGCTGCTTACGGCGCTGCATCTGGAGCAGAGTAATCTGGTGCTGTTAACCCTTGACCATGAGCCGAGTGCCCTGCGGGCGGTGATGCATATTCGTAGCATAAACCAGTCGATTCCGATTATCTCCCGCGCCCGAGATCTGAAAGCGAGTGCTGCCCTTATTAATGCCGGCGCAAATCAGGCCTATCCGGAGACCTTGGAGAGCTCGTTGCGCCTGGGTGCTGAGGCGTTGCAGATGATTGGCCTGTCGAGTAGTTCGGTAGATAATCTTGTTCATGATGTGCGTAACAGTGATTATCAGCAGGTGTTAAAAGGACAGGAAGAGCCACGCTGATGCGAAGTAAACGTTTCGACCCCCACTACTTTTTCTCCCTCTCCCTTTGGGAGAGGGTTGGGGTGAGGGTAAAAAAAGCAGGGTGTCTGAACGTTTACGATGCGAAATGAGGGTAACTGATGGGTAATAGTAACGATGAACAGCTGCAACGGCAGCGTAAACGCTTTTTGCATCGTGAAAAGGCGGTTAGTAAGCAGCTTAAAGAGTTTGAGACAGCGACCTCTTCCCTGCCGATAGGGATTGTAATGTTAGGCAGAGAGCAGCGGGTGCAGTGGTTTAACCCCATTGCCGCTAATTACTTTAAGTTTCGCGGTAACAAGCTTAATGAGACGACCCTTGAGAAGCTGCTGGTACAGCATCAGCTAAAACATATATTACCGCAGTTGCAGGAGGGTAAGTCGGTGATTATTTCTGCTCCTGGGGATCAGGCGACTGCCTTGCAGGTGAAACTGGTCGAACTTTCGAAGAAGCGCTGGCTACTGATTCTTGATGATGTCACCCAGGAACAGCTGTTACAGCAGATGCGCCAGGATTTTATTGCCAATGTTTCCCATGAGTTACGCACTCCCTTAACGGTAATCGCCGGCTATCTCGAACTTCTTTCTGAAAGTGGCATCGTCATTGCACCATCGCACCGCACTTTGTGGGATAACGCCTTTAACCAGTTGCATGAGCACACCTGGCGAATGCAACGGATTATTAGTGACCTGCTCTACCTCTCGAGTATTGAACATGAGAAGAGTAGTGACAGTGAGGAGGACTGGATTGATATTGAGGTGATGCTGCATAGTATTCGCGGCAGTGCCTTGATGATCGATGCGCAAAAGGATCTGACGATTAAAATTGACTGTCAACGAGGCCTCGCCCTATTGGGTGATGACCAGGCGATTTACAGTGCGATTAATAATTTGGTGATTAACGCAGTTAAATATACGCCCAGCGGTGGCACGATTCATCTTGTCTGGCGGGATGTGGCCGTTGGCTGTCAGCATTGCCCCGATTTTTGTCAAAAAAGCAGAGCCAAAAAAGGGGCGATTCTGGCGGTAAGTGATAACGGCGTGGGTATTGATGCACAACATCTGCCGCGCTTAACCGAACGCTTCTATCGGGTTGACAAGGCGCATAGCCGTCAGACGGGGGGGACGGGTTTGGGTCTGGCAATCGTTAAGCATATTTTTAAGCGCCATAATACCCAGTTAGAGGTTAGTAGTGCTGTCGGACGCGGCAGCTGTTTTTTCGCCGTTTTTCCGCCAAATCGGGTTGAGCTGAAATCACTTAAATGATCGATGCATTGTCATAAAGTCGTCATCTTAACTCCATAAAGGTGTAACAGGAGGTGCTGATAATCGTCTCACCTGTTTTTTTGTTTAACCAAATGGAGAAGATGTACATGAACTTGTTTAATCGCCCTACGCTGTTGGCACTGACGATGGCTGTCGCCTCATCAAGTGTGATGGCTGCTTCGCGTGACTATATCACCATCGTGGGTTCATCCACGGTCTACCCTTTTACAACCGTCGTAGCCGAAACCTTTGGCAAGCAGTCGAAGTTTAAAACCCCGAAAATTGAATCTACCGGAACGGGTGGCGGCGTTAAACTCTTTTGCGCAGGTGTCGGTGTCGAGCATCCCGATATTACCAATGCTTCACGTCGTATCAAGGCTTCAGAAGTTGAGAAGTGCGCCGAAAATGGCGTGAAGGAGATTATTGAGGTGAAAATCGGCTATGACGGTATTGTCATTGCCAACAGCAAATCAGCGCCGGTTTATAATTTTACCTTAAAAGATATCTATCTTGCGCTGGCTAAGGATGTTCCAGATCCGCAGGCTGCAGGTAAGCTGATTCCCAACCCCTATAAAACATGGAAAGATGTTAACCCGGCCTATCCAGCGGTGGCGATTGAGGTGATGGGACCGCCACCCACTTCAGGAACACGTGATGCGTTTGTTGAACTCGCCATGGAAGAGGGCTGTAAAAAAATCGATTTTATTAAAGCCATGGAGAAGAGCGATGGTAAGGCATTTAAGGCAGCGTGCCATACCATGCGTGAAGATGGTGCCTTTATCGAGGCGGGTGAGAACGATAATCTGATTGTGCAAAAGCTGGTTACCAACCCCAATGCCCTCGGCATTTTTGGTTACAGCTTCCTTGAGCAGAATAGTGACAAAGTGAAAGGTTCATTGGTTAATGGGGTTGCTCCGGAATTTGAGGCCATTGCCAATGGTAATTATCCGGTATCACGTGCCCTCTTTTTCTACGTCAAGAAGGCACATGTCGGCACCATTCCCGGTATCGATGATTTTCTCCAGGAGTTTACCTCTGAAAAGGCGTGGGGCGATGAAGGTTATCTCTCTGATAAGGGTCTTATCCCGATGCCTAAAGATGAGCGTATGAAATATGCTGATGATGCCAAAGCGCTTAACAATCTGAAAATGTAAGCAGGCGGCCCGTCATCGGCTGCGAAGCCAGCGGATGACGGGCTGTTTCTATGACCATGGCTATTTGTGAGTAACTCATCATGTCAAGAGATGGCATCATTATTATCATACTGGCACTGTTAATTGCCGTTGTCACCGAAATTTCAACCCCTTCATCGCTTACCAAAAAACCACAGTTAGCAGATGATCAGACCCGCCTGCAGAGCGGGCAACCTTCCCAGCAGGTTAGCCAAAGTGCAACTTCCTGCAATGCCGGTGCGCAACAGCAGGGGCTCTCTTCTGCAGAGTGTGTCGCAGTGACACCGTGAAAGCAGTCTGGTCATCATGGTTTACTCATCTGTTTTATACTGTAGTATGGCTATTTAATAACTTGACAGCATCGGCAAGCGTGATCGGTGTGCGATATAAATTGAGATAAGCAATGACTAAGATACTGCTAATTGAGGATGATCCGACGGTATGTGAGGTAGTTAGGTTAGTGCTGCAGGATGATTTTGAGATTAAAGTGACCCATAGTGCCGAGGAGGGGCGTCGCGTACTATTGCAGGAGAAGCAGCCCGATCTAATATTGCTGGACTGGATGTTGCCGGGGGTGAGCGGTATTGAGTTTATGCAAGAGATTAAACAGTATCATGCGACGCAGAGTATTCCTATTGTGATGCTCACCGCCCGTGATGCCGAGGCAGATCTGTTGCGCGGACTTGAGGGGGGGGCAGATGATTACATTAGTAAACCCTTCTCGCCACGAGAGTTAGCCGCAAGAATTAAGGTTATTTTACGTCGTATCTCCCCCCATGTGACCGAAGCGGCAGTCACGGTTGGTCAGTTGCAACTTGATCCGGCGACGCATCGGGTGCTCTATGGTAATAACGAGGTTGAGATTGGCCCTACCGAGTTTCGTCTGCTGCATTTTTTTATGACCCATAGTGAAAAGGTCTATAGCCGTGCGCGGCTGCTTGACAGGGTTTGGGGAACCAACGCTTTTGTCGAAGAACGGACGGTAGATGTTCATATTCGCCGTCTGCGCAAGGCGTTAACGCCGCATCAGGCCGATGGTTATATTCAGACTGTCTGGGGTGCAGGCTACCGCTTCTCGATAAATGTAGGTGAGTGAGCGTAGCCAACGCCCCTCCCTTCGTTCGGGCTTGTAAAAGCCCGTTTCCCGCCCTGCGACAGGGAGAGGGCGAACGGATTTAACGCCCCCTGCTTGCAATCTCCTCCCCTTCGATCAGGTGGATAGTGTCAAAGCGATGCGGCAACCGATACGCCGATGTCATTAATCTGTCATAACACGATCCCCTTTCTGTCATAACTTCTGCCGATAATTGCCTAGTTCGGTTCTCTGCAGCAGGTTTACCACCTGTTTGCCTGACCCGATACTCTGTTTAGTGACTAACCCGGAACTGTTGTGAAATGTCAAATACAGCGTTAATTATTCTCTTGCTAATGTTAATGGCCGCTGCCTATCAGTTGGTTAAACTCCGTTCGCTGGCGGTCGTCGGGGGTGCAAGCGGGATACGGCAACTTAACTCATTACCCTCTTTTTATGGTTTCTATGCGCTAATTTGGTGTGGTCTGCCGGCACTGCTTATGGTCGGGTTCTGGAGTGCATTTGAGGGCACCCTGATTACCCATCTTGTTACCGCAAATCTTCCCGAGGCGATGCAAGCCCTGGATCCGGGAAAGCTCGGCTTAATCATTAACGATATTCGTAATCTTGCCAATAATAATATTACCGCATCGGTCGTCGGTCCTGAGCTACGCGCAGCAGCAGACTACTATCTTCATTTACAACAAATGAGTCGCTTGGCACTGGCAGTGCTGGTGATTGTGATGGCGGTAGTGGCAACGGCGATCATCTGGCGCCGTGTCAATCCGCAACTGCGGGCGCGTAACCGCGTCGAGGTGGTGGTCAAGTGGTTGCTGCTGGCCAGTGCCACCATTGCCATTTTTACGACCATCGGCATTATTTTTTCGGTGCTATTTGAGTCGCTTCGTTTTTTTAACATCATTCCCATCAGTGACTTTCTTTTCGGTCTGTCATGGAGTCCGCAGATGGCGATTCGTGCCGATCAGGTGGGCGCCGAAGGGGCTTTTGGCATTATTCCGCTCTTTGCCGGAACGCTGTTAATCACCCTAATTGCTATGACGCTTGCCATACCGATCGGTCTGATGGCGGCGATATATCTTGCCGAGTTTGCCGGTAAATCGATGCGTGCCTACGCTAAGCCCTTTATTGAGGTGCTGGCGGGAATTCCCACGGTTGTTTACGGCTTTTTTGCTGCCCTCACGGTGGCACCATTTATCCGTGACAGCGGGGCGCTTATCGGTTTGAGCGTCTCCTCGGAGAGTGCGCTTGCCGCCGGACTGGTGATGGGCATTATGATTATTCCCTTTATCTCCTCGCTTTCAGACGATGCAATTAATGCCGTACCGCAATCGCTGCGTGACGCCTCCTATGCCATTGGCGCAACGCAGTTTGAGACGGTGCGTCACGTTATCTTACCAGCGGCACTGCCCGGTATTGTCGGGGGAATTCTTCTCGCCGTGTCACGGGCGATTGGTGAGACGATGATTGTCGTGATGGCCGCCGGGCTCTCTGCTAACCTCACCGCCAATCCGTTTGAGAGTGTGACGACGGTGACCGTGCAGATTGTCACCTTGCTGGTGGGCGATCAGGAATTTGATAGTCCGAAAACCCTGGCCGCCTTTGCTCTGGGGCTGGTGCTCTTTGTCGTTACGCTTCTTCTTAATGTTATCGCCCTCTATGTCGTGCGCAAATATCGGGAACAGTATGAATAAATCTATGCAGGGAAAGACGATTGAACAGGTCAACGCTTCATTGGCACGCCGTTATGCCAAAGATCGGCGTTTTCGGCGACTCGGACTTGCCGCGATTTTTTCTGGGTTGGCTTTTGTCCTTATGCTTTTTGGTTCGATTGTATCGAATGGCTATAGCGCCTTCGGACAGACCTATCTGCGTCTGAATATCAATTTTGACCCGCAACTGCTTGGTGTTGCGCCGCTACAAAATGGCGCTGGCTATGAGCTTAAGACGTTGCAACAGGGCGATTATGGCGCGTTGGTAAAAGCTGCACTGCGCGCCGAGTTTCCCGAGGTAAAAAGTCGCAGTGACTTGCGCGAACTTTACAGTCTAATTAGTAGCGGAGCGCCGCGCGACCTGCAGCAGATGGTGCTGAGTAACCCTGCGATAATTGGCAGCAGTCAGTCGCTCTGGCTCATTGCAGACGATGATATCGATATGGTGGTCAAGGGATATATTAATCGTAAGGTTGCCGAGAGTGAACGCCGTGTCAATGACCAGAAGATCGCCTGGATTGAGCAACTGGAGGCGAAGGCGGCCGTTGCGCGTCAGTTTAACACGCGGTTTTTTACCAACGGTGATTCACGCGAACCAGAGTTAGCTGGCATTGGTGGTGCGATAATGGGATCGTTTTATACGCTCCTAATTACCCTGGTGCTCTCTTTTCCGATAGGGGTGTCAGCTGCAATCTACCTCGAGGAGTTTGCCCCGCGTAACCGCTGGACTGATCTGATTGAGGTTAACATCAATAATCTTGCCGCAGTACCCTCGATTGTTTTTGGTCTGTTGGGCATGGCGGTCTTTATCAATTTTATGCAAATGCCGCGTTCGGCACCTCTGGTCGGGGGGTTGGTGCTCACCCTAATGACTTTGCCTACCATTATTATTGCCAGTCGTGCCGCACTGAAAGCGGTGCCGCCCTCGATTCGTGAGGCGGCGCTGGGTATCGGTGCCTCGAAACTGCAAATGGTTGGGCAGCATGTGCTGCCGCTGGCGTTGCCGGGCATGCTGACGGGCGCGATTATCGGCATGGCGCAGGCGTTGGGAGAGTCAGCACCGTTATTAATGATTGGTATGGTCGCCTTTATCGTCGATGTACCGGCAGGCATTTACGATCCCTCTACCGTATTGCCGGTGCAGATATTTCTCTGGGCCGATAGTCCGGAGCGGGCTTTTGTCGAGCGCACCTCGGCGGCGATTATGGTTCTGCTGCTCTTTTTGTTGCTAATGAATCTGGTGGCCATCTTGTTGCGCCGCCGTTTTGAACGGCGCTGGTAGCGTGTTGCACCACAGCAGCGGTACGAGTGATAGGGGTTCAATTTTTGGGTTATCAATAGTCAGGAGTAGCGATGTTAACTGAAGCCAGACGCAATAATGATTTTAGTGCCGGTGACGATTTTGTCTCTAAGGTGGGAACGATTACCTCAGAGAATCCGCGCATGACAGCGCGTGGGGTGGATGTCCACTATGGCAATAAACATGCCATTAACAATGTCAGTCTCGATGTCGGGGAGAATGAGGTGCTGGCGATGATCGGCCCCTCGGGATGCGGCAAATCGACATTTTTACGCTGCCTTAACCGTATGAATGACACCATTGATATCTGTCAGGTGAGTGGCGAGATTAAATTGGGCGAGCAGGATATTTATGACAAGGATCTCGATGTCGTTCCTTTGCGCTCTCAGGTGGGCATGGTATTTCAAAAGCCAAATCCATTTCCCAAGTCGATTTATGACAATATCGCCTATGGCCCGCGGATTCATGGATTGGTGAGCAGTAAAAGTGAACTTGATGAACTCGTCGAAACTTCGCTGCGTCGCGCTGGACTCTGGGAAGAGGTGAAGGATGATTTGGATAAACCCGGCACCGGTCTCTCCGGGGGGCAGCAGCAGCGCCTCTGTATTGCCCGGACCATTGCGGTCTCTCCCGAGGTTATTTTGATGGATGAGCCCTGCTCGGCACTCGATCCGATTGCCACGGCAAAAATAGAGGAGCTGATTGATGAGTTGCGCGAGAACTATACTATTGCTATTGTTACCCACTCAATGCAACAAGCCGCGCGGGTGTCACAACGGACGGCCTATTTCCATCTCGGCAAACTCATTGAGGTGGGTAATACCGATGATATTTTTACCAACCCTAAACACCAACTGACCGAAGATTATATTACCGGTCGTTTTGGTTAAACAACAAGAGTGAGTGTGAATGCTTAAGGAACATATTTTTAACCGTTTCGATAAAGAGATGAGCGCTCTGCATGATATCGTGATGCAGATGAGTGAGTTAGCGCGAAGTCAGATGCGCGATGCGGTTGCTGCCTTAATGAGCGAAGATGTCGAGTGGGCGCAGGCGATTATTGAAAAAGATAAAAGTATTAATGATCTCGATAAAGCGGGGAATGAAGAGATTATTCGTATTATTGCCAAACGCCAGCCAGTCGCGCGGGATCTGCGCGATATTATGGTGGTGAATAAAGTGATCTCCGATATTGAGCGAATTGGCGACCTGGCGCGTTGGGTTGCTCGCATTACCCTGCACTTTTATGAGGGGGATCGTCCGCCACCGAATCACAGTCTGCTTGAGGAGATCCCGCGCATGGCGACGATGGTCGATGAGATGCTGCGCGATGCCGTTTTTTCGCTGCAGTCACTCGATGTTGAGAAGGCGGTGCTGGTGATTCAGGCGGCCATTCATTTGGAGAGTGAGTTTAAGGCGGCGATTCGCCGTCTCTCTACCTACTTAATGGAAGACTCACGCAGCATTGGCCATGTCACCGAGATTATTTTAGGATTGCGGGCGATAGAGCGCGCCGGTGGTCATGCCAAAAATGTCGCCATTTCAGCAATATTCCTAATTAAGGGCGTTAACTTGCGTCACGAATCACTGGAGCAGATAGCCGCTGACGTGGGCTTGCCGCTGCACGGTAAATCGTAGTGTAGCGATTTGCGAATTAGGGTCATAAAAAAACCACCGTGAGGTGGTTTTTTTTTAGCAGCGCTGTGACCGCAAGCGGGGCACTGTTAACCTGCTAGTGCTTTTACCCGTGCATTAAGGCGGCTTTTGTAACGCGCTGCATTATTACAGTGAATAATGCCTTTAGAGACGCTTTTATCAATACGCGGAACGGCGATTTGATAGGCGGCTACTGCGGCATCCTTATCGCCAGCCATCGCGGCTTTAACTACGTTCTTCATTGAGGTGCGCAGGGCTGAACGCAGTGAGTTGTTTTGGGCACGGCGTTTTACTGCCTGGCGTGCCCGTTTAATCGCTTGTGCTGAATTGGCCAAATGAGTGCTCCAAAAGGGTCAAAATAGTTGAAATCGGTTGCGAACTCTCAGGCGGTTGCCGCTCGAAGATAGCGCAGTGGAAAGCGGGAGATTATCCGCAAAATTGCGCTTAAGGTCAATTGCTTTACCATTATATTTTTATGCTGTAGTGGCGGGTGGGCTCTCCTGCTGATCTTGATAACGGTTGAAAATCGCCTCAATCTCAGGGCGCAGGGTTAAAAAGAGCGGCACCAAGTCGGGGTCGAAGTGGTTCCCGGCCTCTTTGTTGATCAGCGCTAGGGCATCACCAATCGCCCACCCCTTTTTATAGGGACGTGACGAGGTGAGGGCATCAAAAACATCGGCGATGGCGGTGATGCGTCCGGCGAGGGGAATGGCTTCACCCTGCAGACCCTGTGGGTAGCCGCCACCGTTCCACTTCTCGTGGTGGGTGTGGGCGATCATCGCGCCCATATTTAGCAGCGGTGAGTGTTGCTTGCCAATAATGCGGTAACCAATATCGGGATGTTTTTTAATCACCTCGAACTCCTCAGGGGTGAGTTTGCCCGGTTTAAGCAGAATGTGGTCAGGAATACCGATTTTTCCGACATCGTGCATCTGCGCCGCTTGGTAGATCATTTCGGCTTCAGGCTCGCTTAACCCCACTTTGAGCGCCAGCAGATGCGCATAGCGGGACATGCGGATAATGTGCAGCCCAGTTTCGTTATCACGAAACTCCGCAGCGCGCCCGAGTTGGTGAATCACCTCAATTCGGGTCTCTTCAAGCTCTTGGTTGCGGTGGTTGAGCTGCCGCGTCCGATCTGCCACCTGATCCGCAAGATGGCGCTTCTGATCATGCATCGCCAGATGGGTCTTTACCCGAGCCAGCACGATAGGGGGGCTGATCGGTTTAGTGAGATAGTCGGCAGCGCCACACTCAAAACCCTTTGCTTCATCCTCGACATCGGATTTTGCCGTGACAAAGAGAATGGGAATGTCACGGGTTCGAACATCGTTTTTAAGGTGCTGGCAGACCTCGTAGCCATCCATATCAGGCATCATAATATCAAGAAGAATAATATCGGGTGGGGCTGAGGTGGCGATCTTTAATGCTAAACGGCCATTGGTGGCAATTTGAATGCGGTAGTGGGGGGCGAGCACTCCTTTAAGAACATCGAGGTTTTCGGGGGTGTCATCGACTAAGAGAATACTCTTTTTGGCGTTGTCTGGACTAGCTGGCGTCATGATTGTTTCCTCTGGTAAGCGTGATTCCCTCCTGCTGCGCCCACCGTTGCAGCAGCTCAAGGGCTGTTTCAAAATCGTAGTTATTCATTGCTTGTTGCATCGGTTTAAGGTGCTGCTGCTGCGCAGCGGTGGCAACGGTGGCAATCTCCTGCAAGATCTCTTCAGCGGCTGCATCAAAGTGGCTGAGCAGCGTTGCAGCTTGTTGGAGCAGGGGGGGGAGTTTAGTGCGGTCAGCGGTGACGGTTGTCGTCGGCTGGGTCGCTGTAGCCGGTAGTTGCAGGGTATTAATCGCGGTTATCAGTTGCCCCAGCTCGACGGCAGCGTCGGTGAGCTGATTATTCAGCGCTTGCAGGGCGTCACTTTCCGGGGCGATCTCTCGCGTGAGCAGATTGCAACTTGACTCAATCTTTGCCATTTGCGTGGTGAGTGTGGTGGCAGCGATGGTCGCGGCAGCTCCCTTAAGCTTATGCGCAATCTTTTTTAGTGCCACGCTGTTGCCGCTGGCAAGGGCGCTCATCATCTTTGGAATATCATCTTTGTGGTTGCGCACAAAAGTATGTAGCAGGGTAAAGAAAAGCGCTTGATCACCAGCAAGATTTTTTAGGGCAGCAACGCTATTAACGCCTCGCAGTGCGGCCAGGGGGAGTGCTGCTTCGGTTGCGGTAGGAGGTGATGCCACGACTGCACCGATGGGCTTTTTCATCTCGTCTGCATCAAGCCAGCGGGCGAGGGTGGTGTAGAGGTTATCTGCGGTGAAAGGTTTGCTGAGATAGTCATTCATTCCCGCCTCAAGGCAGCGGTCGCGGTCGAGCGTCATGGCATTTGCAGTCATCGCGATAATCGGTAGCTGTTTGAACCTCTCCTGATGACGAATCGCCAAGGTGGCCTCGATACCATTCATCACGGGCATCTGCAGATCCATTAACAGCAGGTCAAAGCGTTTTGCGTTAACGAGTTCCAGCGCATGATGACCGTTGTCGGCAATCGTTAGTTGGCAGCCGACCTTTTCCAGCAAGGCGGTGACCACCTGCTGGTTAATCTCGTCATCCTCCGCCAGCAGAATGCGGGCACCCTGGAGCCGTTGTCGGGAGTCGTGATGACTCTCTGGATTGATTAGCGGCGAAATGGTCTCGCAGAGGGCTTCAAGGGTGATCGGTTTTTGCATAAAACCGGCGAATAGTCCGGTCTCATCCGGCTTGAGGTTAAGCTCACTGTGGCTGTAGGCAGTGACGAGGATCATGCGTGGCGGCTGCTGTAGTGCCAAAGTGCCCACTTTGCGTGCCACTTCAAGGCCGTTCATGCCCGGCATTTTCCAGTCCAGCAGTAACAGATCAAACGCTTTGCCGGCGGCATCGGCCTGCTGCAATGTGGTTAGCGCAGCAGCACCACTACTACTCGCCTGCTGCGAGGTTATGCCGAGGTTTTGCAGCAGTCTGCTGCTGACCTCGCGGGCGCTGGCGTTATCATCAACGATAAGTGTTCGTAAGTGATTAACTGATCGCTGACAGGGGGTGGCCACGGTTTGCGTCGCGTCGCAACGAGCAAAAGGGATAGTAAAGCTAAAGCAACTGCCATTGTTGGGTTCGCTGGTCACCGCAATTTCACCGCCCATTAGCTCAACGAGATGCTTGCTAATCGCCAGCCCCAGTCCGGTGCCACCGTAACGGCGGCTGGAGGAGCTGTCCGCCTGCGTAAACTTCTGAAATAGGCGTGGCAGCAGTTCAGTTGCAATGCCGATACCGGTATCAGCAACGCTAAAGCGCACGACAACTGAGGCATCATGCGCTTCGATGAGCTTTGTGGTGACCGTAATCTGCCCTTTTTCGGTAAATTTGCTAGCGTTACTAAGGAGGTTGGTCAGCACTTGCCCAAGACGATGCGCATCACCGTTTAACTGGGCGGGAATCGCGGGATCGTCATCAACGATAAGCTCAAGTTGCTTCGTTTCACAGTGTGGGGCATAGATGGAGAGCAGTGTTGCGAGCGTGCCGCTTAGTGAAAAAGGAGCCGCCTCTACCGCTAACATCCCCGCCTCGATTTTTGACAGATCGAGAATATCGTTAATTAGCGTTAGCAGGGTATTGGCGCTAAGAGTCACCTTGTTTAGGTACTCCTGCTGTTGCGTGGTCATCCCGGTCTGCTGACAGAGGTAGACCAGACCAATCACCGCATTTAGCGGGGTGCGAATTTCGTGGGACATATTGGCAAGAAAATCACTCTTGGTACGATTCGCCTCCTGTGACTTAATGGCGAGCTGTTCGGCGCGTTTTTTTGCCTCGATGTACGCTTCGGTAATCGCCTGCTGTTCGCTAATATCCACCATTACCCCGATAATTTCAGCGGGCTGAAATTTGCTGAGAATAACAATGACTGTGCGGCTGCGACCAATCTCATCGCGCACCGCATACTCCCGTTGCAACCGGGTGTTACTGCTATCGGTCATTAGGGTGTTCATCTGATTTTTCAGCTGTTGCCACGCCGGTGCATCGATAATCTGTTGCAGGGTGGTGCTGCTGTCGTGATCTTCACTCTGGTAGCCGGTAAATTCACGCAGCGCCTGGTTGGCAAGGATAATTTCGCCATCTGTTTTGCTGTAAAAAATGGGCAGGGGAACCGCATTAATTAGGGAGTGGAGCAGCTTGCGCTCATCAGTGAGCGCCTGTTGTGCCTTAAGTCGGTCAGTAATGTCACGAATGACACCGACAGTGCCGATGTATTCACGATGGGCGCCACTACTGCCCTGGGCAATATCACCGTAGAGTCCGGTACTGTTCACCTCGACAGCGACCAAGCTGGTATCAAGATTCTGTAACTCGAATACATGGTCACTGTTTTTTCCTGATTTGCTTTTTAAACGCAGCTCAAGACCGACGGTCATGCGATCGCCGGTGCGCCGTTCGTCAAACAGTTTTTGCTGAGGGTTAGCGGTGCCCTTGCCAATGCGCTCAATCACCTCGTCACGGCTAGAATTTGCCACATCGGCGCTATCGATAAGCGCGGAGAAGTGTTTGCCGATAAGTTCGGACTGATGGTAGCCAAGGCGTTCGATGGTACGGTTGAGAAAGGTGAAGTTTCCCTCGGCATCGATTTTGTAAACGACATCGGGAATGGTCTGCACCAGCGAGCGAAAGCGATCCTCCGAGGCGGAGAGACTCTCCATCGACTCCTGAAGCTTATCGTTAATATCATTAAGATGGCGGTTCTTCTCTTCCAGTGCTTTGCGCGCCTCCCCTAGCTGCAGTTGGGTGCGTACCCGTGCAAGAACGATAGGTGGGCTGATCGGTTTGACGATGTAGTCCACCGCCCCCAGCGACAGCCCCTCAAGTTCATCATCGTGGTCACTTTTGGCGGTGACAAAAATAACCGGAATATCACGGGTATGAAGATTTTGTTTGAGTCGGCGGCAGACCTCAAAGCCATTAAGTTCGGGCATCACCACATCGAGCAGGATGAGATCGGGTTGGGGCAGCATCGCCGCCAGCTTGAGTGCGAGTTGACCATTAATTGCCGCGCGTACCGAGTACGCACTAATAAGAATATTTTTTAGGGCATCAAGGTTTTCTGCCGTGTCATCGACAATAAGGATCGAATAACGCTTTGGTTGACTCTTCACGATTAGCAAAATCTCAGGTTATTAGGCGTTATCAGAAGGGGTGACCAGGGTGGTGGTTAGCTGCTGCAGAATCTTCTCGGCTTTGTCGAAGTCGTATTGCGCCAGCTGCTGATTCATCAGCAGCACTGACTCCTTCAGCGCCGCTGTTAAGGGGAGTTGGAGTAACTGATCAATGGTGTTCTCCGCCTCGGCATCATAAAGGTGTAGCTGTCGGGCAAGGTGCTGTAGCAGTCTGTCACGTTCGGCATTACTGGTGGCATCGGCGTTTGCTGCATCCGGGTGAGCTGTCGGATGGGCGGCGCTCTCCTTTTGCAAAAATGCCTCAAGTTCGCAGCAGAGACTCTCTAACGGGCGTTCGACGCGCAGTAGCAGCGTCTCAAGCCGAGTGACTTCGCTATTCGCTTTGAACGCCTTTTCAATTTCGCCAGCGGCACTCTGTAGATCTGTTGCACCAATGGTTCCGGCAACCCCTTTTAGGGTGTGGGCAAGGCGTTGACACACCTCATTATCGCCGCGGTTAAGCGCACTGCGCATGAGGGTAGCCGCCTGTTGTTGATTGGTGACAAACTTTGCCAGGAGCTTGCGATAGGCAGTGACGTTGCCCATCATGCGCTGCAGACCCGCTTGGGTATTAAGTCCCATGATATTGGGTAGGTCATTCATTTCGACGCTCTCGGAAAACTCATTTTCGGCTTCATCTTCATTATCCGTGCGGCGTTGCGGCAGGGGTTCGGGGTGGGCGGGGGTTACCCAGCGGGCGAGGGTCGTGAAGAGATCGTTAGGATCAATCGGTTTGGCGATGTGATCCTGCATGCCCGATTCAAGGCAGAGTTGGCGGTCACCGCTCATCGCGTTAGCGGTCATCGCCAGAATCGGTAGGTGGGTAAAGAGCGGATCTTTGCGAATTTCACGGGTGGCGGTCAGACCATCCATCACCGGCATCTGCATATCCATTAAGACGCCGTCAAAGGACTCTTTGGCAAGAATATCCAGCGCCAGTTGACCATTTTCAGCAATGGTGACGTGAATGTTCGCCTGCTCGAGCAGCTCCTCTGCCACCTGCTGGTTAATTTCATTATCCTCCACCAAAAGAATGCGTGCCCCAGAGAGTGAGGCAAAGGTGGCACGGTCGCCGGCATAAGGGTGACTGCTCGGATTAGCGGAATTTGCATGACCGAAGGTTTCGAGAATGGTCTCAAAAAGCAGGCTCTGGTTAATCGGTTTGACAAGAAAACCGTCCACCTCGGCGTCATCCATTGCGCGGCGTACCACCACCTCATCGCCGTAGGCGGTCGCCATAATGGTCATCGGGGGATGCGTCAGGCCTAGCTCTTTACGAATTGTGGTGGCGGCGGCGATGCCGTCCATCTCCGGCATCATGTAGTCCATTACCACCAACTCAAAGGGCTCACCGGCAATCTCCGCCTCCTGTACCGCAACGATCGCCTCTTTGCCGTTATTGGCAGTGGTGACCCGAAAGGTGAAGGATTTAAGATAGTCCCTAATGACATTGCGCGCGGTGTCGTTGTCATCGACGGCAAGAACCTTAATGCCGCGCAGGTCGGAGGTGGGGACAATCGGTTTCGCAATAGGTTGGCCAGAGACGCCGAATTGCGCATCAAAAATAAAGCGCGATCCCGTTCCAGGATCACTCTCTACCTGCACATGACCGTCCATAAGCTCAATCAGTTTTTTGGCGATGGTCAGCCCAAGACCGGTGCCGCCATACTTGCGGGTGATGGAGGCATCCGCCTGGGTGAAGGCGTGAAATAGCCGTGCCTGCGGCTCCGCCGTCATGCCGATACCACTACCGCGCACGATAAAACGCAGACGCACCGCAGTTTCACTCTGTTCGAGAAGTTCGGTGATCACCGCGACCTCCCCCTTTTCGGTAAATTTAATGGCGTTGCTGACAAAATTTAGCAGCACCTGGCCAAGGCGTAGCGGATCACCAATAAGGTGGGGGGGAATATCGACGGCGGTCTCCATGATAAACTCTAGCTGTTTCTCCTGTGCCTTAAGCGCGGTCATCGCGGCTAGGTTGCTTAGCACCTCATTCAGCTCGAAATTCGTCTGCTCCATCTCGAGTTGTCCGGCATCTATTTTAGAGAAGTCAAGAATGTCGTTAATAATGCGTAGTAGAGAGGTGGCAGAGTTGTAGACCTTGCGCAGGTAGTCCTTCTGGCGCGAAGTGAGGCGCGTCTGCAGGCAGAGGTGGGTTAGCCCGATAATCGCGTTCATCGGGGTGCGGATCTCATGGCTCATATTGGCTAAAAATTCACTTTTCGCCTGCCCTGCTGCCTCGGCACTATCACGGGCCGCGATCAGTTCCCTCTCCATCTCTTTGTTACGGGTGATATCGGTGCGAATCGAGACATATTTGTAGGGCTTGCCACGCAAATCGAGAAAGGGGACGATGCTCGCCTGTACCCAGTAGGGGGTACCATCGCGACTGAGGTTTTTAACCTCACCGTGCCAGACTTGACCACGGGCGATGGTCGCCCAGAGGGTGTTATAAAAAGCACGGTTATGTTCATCGGATTTGACCAAACTGTGGGTTTTACCGATCAACTCCTCACGCGTGTAGCCACTAATGGCAACAAACTTATCGTTCATCGAGGTGATCCGCCCCTGAACATCGGTGGTCGAGACGATGGCGTGCTCATCGAGTGCGCGCTGCATATCCTCCTGTTCACGTAGTAGATGCAGCATACGTTGTTGCGATTCACGACGATAGACAATGCCGTTGGCAACATACCAGTTGACAAAAAAGGAGAAAATGATTAACCCTGCTAGTGCGACCGACTCCAGAGGGTGGCTAATAGAGAATTGCCACAAACTCTGCGGTTCTGGCAGGCGGGCAATCATTATCCACGGCATGGCGCTACCGTCCCTGTTTAGCCGAATCTGCAACGTTTCTGGCAGTTCGACGTGGCGGTGGGTAAAGAGTAGCTCATCATTATCGGTAACTTGAAAATTATCCAGATAATCTGGCTTGAAAAGGCGCGACCAGTAGTGAGGGTAGTCGTGGATGAAACCGGGTGGCTCATTAAACATAAAACCCCAGTTACCGTTGCGATCATCGGAATTGCTCCCACCAAGCAGATAGTGACCCTGGTTATCAATGAGGATCGGCTCTACTCCATGACGCCCGAGGCTCTCGGCGATCATTCTCAGGAGTGGTTCGCCGCTGAGATTGAGAATGAGCATTGCGCGCCGCTTGCCGGCAGTGTCAAAGAGGGGTACGCCGACACGCAGGGTGGGACGCAGCGGGCGCTCGATCTGGCCATTTTCAACATTGAGGTCGAAGCGGGAGAGGTAGCGCTCCCCCGCTGCTAACTGACTCACCTGTTTAAAGTAGGCGGTGTCGCTTTCGTCCCGCAGTGCACTTTGCGGCTGTAATACCATCTCACCGTGACTGTCGCGATCAAGGCGGATGAGTTCAACACCACTATTGGCGATCAATCTGGCTTGGTAGAAAATTTTAGCGTAACGACTGTTGGCTAAGAGGCTATCCTTTGCCATGCTAAAGGCGTAGTCATTAACCTGATCAAAATGGTTAATATAGTTGATTAACATGGCGTCGTTGGCGATCACATCGACAAACATTTGATATGTTTGCATAATTTGCGTGAAGCGGGCAATGGTGTTATCAATGGATGAGTGCGCCACCCTAATTTGGTTTTTGCGCTGCTCGTGAATGCTGTTATTTGCCAGTTGCCAGAAAACCAGCAGTATCGCTGCGGTGGTTGCCAGGGAGAACTGGACAAAGCGTTTGCTAACGGTACTCCGATCAGTGGCGATGCGCGGTGTGGTTGGGCGGCTGTTAAGCTGTTGGCGCTGATCAAAAGCGACCATGAGCAGCGTCGCGACAAGATTAAAGATCATTAAGCCGCCAATGAGGTAGCTTAGCAGATGGCTACTGAGGGATGCCCCGGCGACGGGTATCGGGCCGCAGCGGCCGCCGGGGAGGAAGAGTGTTCCGCTCATGGCGAGATAGTGGGTGGCGGAGATTGCCAGCGCCATAATCAGCGGGCTGATAATTTGGCGCGCCCAAGGGAGATGGCTTAGGGCGATGAACTTTAGAATGGCGTCGCTATTGAGGGCAACCGTCGCCAGTAGGGGGGCACAGAGCAGCGACAGCGCGAATAGCCAAGGCACATAGAGCATTGTTGCATTTAGCTGCATCGCCGCCATGCCGCTGTAGTGCATCGCGCCAATGCCAAGGCCAACGGTCAGGCCGGCAATTATGCGATCAATAGGGCGGCTGCGGCGCTTTGGATACCCCAGCAGCAGTAGTAGCACCATCGCGGCAAAAAGGGCAGGGATAAAGGAGAGGATCGTCAGGGGAAGATCATAGTGCGGCGCTTGTGGCAACGATAAGGCGACCATGCCGATAAAGTGCATGCCAAAAATGCCGTTGGCGAGGGTTAAACCTCCAAAAAACCACCATTTTATGCGAGCGCTGCGGGTCGTTGCCAAACGCAGGCGGCCGATCACCGCTAGCGCAGCATAACTGCCGAGAAACGCCATGAGCAGCGATAGCAGGACCAACAACGCATTGTAGTGGGTAGGAAACGCCAGGGTGGTGTCGATGCTGGCATTAAGAAAGTTCATGGCAACTGATGTACCGCCACCACACGGTTGCGGCCACTACTTTTGGCATGGTAGAGCGCCTTGTCAGCGAGGGTGAGGGCAAAAGCGATCTCATTGGCATCGTCGGGAATGGTGGCGACACCCAGGGAGAGGGTGATCGAGCGTAACGGTTTGTCGTTAAAGAGGAGTTTTATCGCCGCAATAGCGAGGCGGATCTCCTCTGCCTTTTTAACGGCACTGTGACTATCACTGGCGCTTAACAGAATGGCAAACTCCTCGCCGCCGAGGCGGGTGGGAATATCGTTGTCACGACAACTTTCGCGCAGCACTCTAGCGATGGTTTTCAGTACATAGTCACCGGTATCATGACCGTACTCATCGTTAAAGCTTTTAAAGTGGTCGGCATCGACCATAATGAGTGATAGCGGCTTGTTGTTGCGTTTGGAACGGCGTAACTCAAGTTCCGATGCCTCCTCAAAAAAGCGGCGGTTAAAGAGTCCGGTGAGGGGGTCCATGGTGGAGTCGGTACGCAGCTTCTCGCGTAACTTGATGTTTGACATCGCGGTGCCAAAGCGGTCGGCAATATCGGTAAGAATCTGGCGGTTGCGCTGCATCCGACCTTGACGTTCATCCCGATCTGACGCTGCGTCATGGTGGTGGCCATAGATGGAGATCATGCCAACGGCACCCTCTTGCGACAGGACCGGTATGCAGAGTGAGTAGCTGAGCTTGTCTTCCTGGTGTGCTGGCTCAAGGTGTGAGCAGAGCAGGTGTTCATTCACATCCTCCACCTCATACGCCTCACCGCGGCGTAGCGACCAGCAGGCGCTACTTTGAAAATCGGGTTTTCCCTTAGGACTATTCCAGCTGAAGATCTCCTCAAGAAAGGTACGGGTGACGATACCGTAGAAGGCGCCGGATTCGCGGGCAAAGAGCTGCTGGCCATATTTGCGCATAATTTTGTAGAGTTCATCGAGACTCTGTGCCAACTGGAAAAAGGTGCCCATTTCGTTAAGCAGACTGTTGATCTGATTGAGCTCTGCCAGCTGATTAAGTTTAAGTGAAAGATCGCGGTTTAGCATATCGAGTTTGACTGCATTGCGCTTCTGCTCACTAATGTCACGCACGATACCGGTGAAGAGCCGCCTGCCCTGAAGCTCCATCTCTCCGACCGCCAGCTCCATCGCAAAATTACTGCCATCCTTACGCCGCCCCACCACTTCGCGACCAATACCGATAATTTTCGCCTTGTTGGTGGTGATGTAGTTGTGTAGATAGCCATCGTGTTGCGAACTGTAGGGCTCGGGCATGAGCATTTTGATATTTTTGCCAATCACTTCGTTGGCCTGGTAAGCAAAGAGACGTTCCGAGGCGGGGTTAAAAGATTCGATAATGCCGCGCTCATCAATGGTAATAATGCCATCGATAACCGTCTCAAGAATGGCGCGGATGCGCGACTCATTGGACTTTAACTGGTTACGGAAATTGACCATTTCGGTAATATCTGTGGCAATTTTAATAATTCGGCTAACCTTGCCCTGAATCCCCAAAACGGGAGTGTAGTAAGCCTGTAGCCAGATCTCATCGCCGTTTTTAGTGAGACGTGGGAACTCACCGGAGAGTGTTTCACCTTGATTAAGGCGCTGCCAAAAGTCGATGTATTCGGGGCTCTGTTGCTGCATCTTCGAGAGTAGATGGTGGTGATGCATCTTGGTAAGCTCGTCAAGACGGTAACCCGTGGTTTGGCAGAGGTGTTCGTTGGCAGTGATAAAGGTGCCATCAGGGTTAAATTCAGCAAACAGCAGGGTGCCGTGCAGTGCATCCATCTGCCGCGTCTGTTCTAGGGATCTATTCTTCTTTTCGGTGATATCGGTCTCAATGGCGATATATTTGCGGATGGTTCCTTCGGCATCGGTGATCGGCTGCGTACGAATATCACACCAGTAGGGGGTGCCATCTTTTTTGTAATTAACAGCCTCAACCGCAAACCCTTCGCCGTTGGCAAGCGCCTTGCCCATAATGGCCACGGTTTTAGGGTCGGTCTCCGGACCCTGTAGCAGGCTCCCCGGTTTTTTGCCAATCACCTCCTCAAGGGTGTAGCCGGTGGTTCTCTCAAAGCCACGGTTCACCCAGAGAATCTCTCCCTTTGGATCGGCAATAATCGCTGAGTTACTGGTGTGCTCGGCAACCAGTGCCATGTTGCTTAATATCTCCTGTTGCGCGAGGAGTTCGCAGTGTTGCAATAGCTCTTCAATGCTGTCGCCAAGGTCGCGCAGCATGGTCTGCTGAGCCGCTGTTAGCTCACGCGGTTCGCGGTCGATAAGGCAGAGGGTGCCGATCCGCTCACCACCCGGTGCATGCAGCGGCGCGCCAGCGTAGAAGCGGATATGGGGTTCCCCACTGACCAGCGGATTGTCGGCAAAGCGCGCATCGTTAAGAGCGTCATTAATAATGAATAGATCATCCTTAAGAATGGCGTGACCGCAAAAGGAGATGTCGCGTCCGGTCTCGCAGGCATCCAGCCCCTGACGCGATTTAAACCACTGGCGTTCACTATCAACAAGGCTGACGAGGGTGATCGGCACCGCGAAAAGGGCTTTGGTAATGCGGGTAATGCGATCAAAGCGCGGCTCGGGCGGGGTATCGAGCAGGGAGAGGTTGCGTAGCGCCAAAAGCCGTTCATTTTCGTTGTCAGGAGTTGCCGGTGTTTGCATGAGGATCTCTTGGTTACTGTCTTAGGGAGTATTGTCTGGTTATTATTGTATGAAAATTATCACTTGAGTTTACCTGTGGAGCCTGCCCATTACCAACATTTCACATTTTTGACAGTCAAACGCTAGGGTGAGGCGCTCATTGCCGTGCGTAAGGGTTAACGGGGCAGCAGTCACCGTACCCTGGACGCCAACCACCCCCTTCGCCTGTTTGGGGCAGAGCGAGAAGCTGTAACGCAGGCCGTGTTTGGGGATCATTAGGGCGACCTCATCGCGCCGCTGGTTTGCCTCATAGGCGGGCTCCTGGAGGGTGACGCCATGTTTACGATAGAAGGCGGCGGCTTTTTGGTTATAGATATTGGCAAGATAGGTGAGGCTGCTGGTGGGGTAGCGCGGTGCGGGCAGTTGGGCGGCACGTCGTGGTGGGCGTTGGTAGCCATTTAGCCGTGTTTGAATGAGTTTCTCTACGCCACGGCGGCGCAGGGCATTGAGTTGTGATGCGGGGATAAACCACGCCGCTGCCGTGGTAATGGTCACCTCGGCGGCGACAAAGTCGCTGCCACCGAGGCGGCCAAGCTGACTCTTTAACGCGGCTTCGCTCTTTTCGGGCTGTTGTGCCAGCGCTTTATCGAGCCGCTCGGTGACGCTAGCGCAGCTGTTGCGTTCATCGCAGAGGGTGAGGGTAAAGCCGTCATCACCCTCGGTAAAGGTGATTTTGAGGGGGATCAGGCGCTCTGCGGAGGGTTTTTCGAGAAGCCGTATAAAGGCGTGGTCACGGTTGCGGTGAAGTTTTGCACCGCGAAAGAGATCATCGGGCATGGTGTCGGGATAGATGCGCCGCTTATCACAACGATTAACCCGCAACCCCATGAGATCTTTGCGATTATTAAAGTAGCTTAGACCATCGCCATTAACCAGAGTGACCTCTCCCTGGTAATCGAAAAAATCCTTGCCGACTTTAGTGACGGTGCCGATGGCTTCGCCGGCATATTTAGGGGTGGTGCTGGCGGCGATGTCGGGCTGGCGGCCATTCACGAAGTAGTCGGTGGCGCTGCGGTTAAAGGTTTTTTCCGGTTGCGGGGTAAAGCGGTAGTGGCAGCGGCCGCTGGCAAGGCGGCGGTAGCCGGGGTGGCTATCAAGATAGTTATCGAGCAGTTGGCGGTAAAAGGCGGTGCTGTTTTTAACGTAGGCGAGATCTTTATAGCGCCCTTCGATTTTAAAGGAGCTAATGCCCGCCTCAATAAGGGCGCCGAGATTGCTGCTCTGATCGTTATCTTTCATCGACAGCAGATACTGCTGGTTGGCGAGAATGCGCCCCTGTTCATCGGCAAGGGTGTAGGGGAGGCGACACGCCTGTGAGCACTCGCCGCGATTGGCGCTGCGACCACTCTGGGCATGGCTAATATAGCACTGGCCACTATAGGCGACGCAGAGGGCACCATGAACAAAAAACTCAAGGTTGGCGCTAGTGGCGGCGGCAATGGCGCGAATGCTGGGAAGATCGAGCTCCCGCGCCAGTACCAGCTGCGAGAAGCCGACCTGATCAAGAAAGGTGGCAGTCGCGACGCTGCGAATATCACACTGCGTGCTGGCGTGCAGCTGTAGCGGCGGCAGGTCAAGCTCCAGCAGCCCCATATCCTGAATAATGAGCGCATCAACGCCGCTGTCGTAGAGTTGCCAAATCAGCTGCCGCGCTGGCTCAAGTTCGCTGTCACTGAGAATGGTGTTTAGGGTGACGTAGATGCGGGCATCAAAGCGGTGGGCGTGGCTTACCAGTTTGCCAATATCCGCCACCGAATTATCGGCACTGCTGCGGGCACCAAAGGCGGGGCCGCCAATATAGACGGCATCGGCACCGTGGTTTATCGCCTCAATGCCAATTTCGCTGTTGCGGGCAGGGGAGAGGAGTTCTAGTTGTTCTCTTGTACTCATTGTTGTGGCGCACTCATAATAGGGGGGAATATAGCAATGTCATTAAGTTAGGCTTAACTTAATGGCATTGGGTGGTTAAGAGATCTCTTTTTACTTTTATAAAGGCGCTTTATCTTGTCTGATGTGAATAGCTGGGTTGGTTATGGTGCCGCTTTTTTAACCACAGTCGCCTTTGTGCCGCAGGCGTGGCACTCCTGGCATACCCGTGATCTCTCCGGTATTTCGCTGCCGATGTATCTTCTTTTTACCTTGGGGGTGGCGTTGTGGCTGGTTTACGGTCTGCTCATTCAGAGTCTGCCGATTATTCTTGCCAACAGTATCACCATGGTGCTGGCACTGCTGGTGATGGGGTTAAAAATTGTCCAGTTACGCAGTCGATGTGATTAAGCCCTGTTGCAACCAGCTTATTCAGGGGTAATCGTCCCCTGTTGCAGCAGTTTGGCGAACTCTGCCGGCGCGACCGGGCGGCTGAAGTAGAAGCCTTGAATAATATTGCAGCCATGTTCGCGGAGAAAATTGGTGTGGGCGATATTCTCGACCCCCTCGGCAATAATCGAAAGATTCAGCCCCTGTGACAGGGCGATAATTGCTCGGGTGATTTCGGCGCGGTTGTGGTTAATCGTGACATCCTGAATAAAGGCGCGATCAATTTTCAGGGTGGTGATCGGAAAGCGGCTGAGGTAGCTCAGGCTGGAGTAGCCGGTGCCAAAGTCATCAATCGAGATCGACAGTCCGATATCGCGTAGCTGTTGCAGCTTGTGAATGGTATTTTCAATGTCGCCCATCAGCAGGCTTTCAGTAATTTCAAGCTCCAGCATTTGCGGTGGAATCGCGCTCTCCTCAAGGACTGCGCTCACCTTCTCGACCAACTGCATATCACGAAACTGCGGGGCGGCGACATTAACCGAAATTTTGACGATTTCGAGTCCGGCATCAAGCCACTCGCGATTCTGGCGGCACGCTTCATGGAGCACCCAGAGTCCGATACGTCCGATTAGACCGCTCTCTTCGGCAATCGGGATAAACTGTCCGGGGGGGATTAGCCCCTTTTGCGGGTCGTTCCAGCGAATGAGCGCCTCGGCTCCGACAATTTTATTATTGCTGCTATCGACTTTGGCCTGGTAGTAGAGAACGAACTCCTGCTGTTCAAGGGCGTGACGCAGGCGATTCTCCATCTCAATGCGTTGGCGCGCCTGCTGGTTCATCTCGCTGGCGAAGAAGCGAAAATTACTGCCGCCATCAGTTTTAACATGGCGCATTGCAATCCGCGCCCGTTGCAGCAGTTTTTCTATCTCTTTGCCATCCTCAGGATAGATGCTAACCCCGATACTGGCGGCAAGCTGCACATCCTGCTCGCCGACTCTAAAGGGGCTCTCCATCATCTGCAGGAGTTTATTGGCGACCAGTACCGCATCACGGTTAGCGCTAATTAGCATGACCAAGCCGAACTGATCTCCCTCAAGGCGCGCAACGGTATCACTGGTGCGTACCAGTTTATTCAGACGTTGCGCGAATTGGCAAAGAATAGCGTCACCAAAGTGGTGTCCTAACCCTTCGTTAAGGCGGGTAAAGTTATCCAGACCTAAACGCAGCAGTGCCACGGCCTTTTTATCGCGGTCGGCGTTAATGATCGCCTGGGTGGCGCGATCGTAAAAGATCTCTCGGGTGGGGAGTCCGGTTAGCGGGTCGTGGATCTCGTCACTCGCTGCTGCGGCGCAATAGTGCCAGAAGAGTTTGCCGCTGCTAAGTGGTGTCACCTTGAGGATGATGTCGCCAAAGCGGTTGCTGTGATGCGGCTGCTGATAGTTGAAGGGGGGCTGCTGCAACACGCTTTGCAAGTTTTGCCAAGTGAGCGGCGGGTTTAATGCGGCGGCGGCCGGGAGGGTTAGCGTCTCTTGCTGCCACGGGATCTGTTGTGCAAAGGGGGTGTTGCTGTCAAGAATAACGCCTGTGGCATCGCTTAGGGCGGCGGCAGCAGGCTTGGCAAGCTGCAGCAGCAGTTGCTCTGCAGCGTCGCCGGCGACTGCTATCGGGGGATTGGTCAAGGGGTGCCTAAGACGCTGTTCGCTGACCAGAGTGGCTGCGGGTTAATTATCATCGTCAAAAAGGGCAGCGTCATCACTTAACTCGCTCATCGCGTTCAGGGATTTGATCATCGCTGCAACCGCTTGACTGAGGTTCTTTATCGTTTCGCTGCAGATGAGACGATCATCAATGGAGTCACTCTCATTCATGATGTTCACGCTATTCATCATCTCGGTGAAGATACTGTTAATAATCTCTTCGGGATCGTTCATGGTCACTGCTCCTGATAGTAAGGGGTTTGGGTTAGTGGTAAGCGGGGCTTAACTCATGGACGGCTTCAATAAACGCCTCCACATGGGCGGGATCGATATGTTGGTGAATTCCGTGACCTAAATTGAATACATGACCACTGCCGTGACCGTAGCTCGCTAAAATGGTGGCAACCTCTTCGCGAATAGGTTCAGGGGGGGCATAGAGTACGCAGGGATCCATATTACCCTGCAGGGCAACCCTCCTGCCGACTCGCTGCCGCGCTTCGCTAAGGTCAAGAGTCCAGTCAACACCGAGGGCATCGGCACCGCTGTCGGCCATCAGCTCCAGCCAGCCGCCGCCCCCTTTGGTAAAGAGAATCACCGGTACCTGACGACCTTCGGCCTCACGGTTAAGGTTGGCAACAATTTGTGACATATAGTGCAGCGAGAAGGCCTGATAGTCACGCGGGGTGAGGGCGCCACCCCAGGTGTCGAAAATCATCACCGCTTGGGCGCCGGCGGCGATCTGCGCATTGAGATAGGCAGTGACTGCGTTTGCGGTGACTTCAAGCAGCTGATGCAGCAGTTTTGGCTGTTCAAAAAGCATCCCCTTCACTTTGGCAAACTCTTTGCTGCTGCCCCCTTCAACCATATAGGTGGCAAGCGTCCACGGGCTACCGGCAAAACCGATGAGCGGCACATCGCCTTGTAGTTCGCGACGAATGGTGCGCACGGCATCCATGACGTAGCGTAGCTCTACTTCGGGATCGGGAACTCCGAGGGCGGCGACATCGGCGCTGCTGCGCACCGGTTTGGCAAACTGTGGCCCTTCGCCTTCGGCAAAACTCAGCCCCAACCCCATGGCATCGGGAACGGTGAGAATATCGGAGAAGAGAATCGCGGCATCGAGGCGGTAACGGCGCAGCGGTTGCAGCGTGACCTCACAGGCGAGCTGGGGGTTTTTGCACAGATCCATAAAGCTGCCCGCAGCGGCGCGAGTGGCGCGATACTCCGGCAGATAGCGCCCCGCCTGGCGCATCATCCAGACCGGGGTGCGGTCAACGGGTTGACGTAACAGGGCGCGCAGAAAACGATCATTGTGCAGTGGACTCATCAGCTCTCCTGAGGGTAAAAAAGTTATTTCTCGATCTGGTGGCAGCGGTGCGCTAGCGTAACCGTTCAGACCC
>JADGBN010000025.1 GCA_015231435.1 Gammaproteobacteria bacterium | reverse complement strand
AGGTTAGAGAGTCTCTGTTTTGCATTTGGGTAAACTATGCTAGCTGAAGGGGCAAGTCAACAATCTTGCCACTAATGAAAACAAGGATTGTCATGCCCATCACCGATGGCGTTTCGGAAATTTTGCTTAATAACGCAAGCAGCTCATCGCGTAATCGCGTAACTAGGGTAAGGGTTAAACAGTAACTCCAAAACATTAGATATTGAATCTGCGACTTGAATCCGTGATACTTAAGTTCCCAAACAATTACATCATATCGAGCTCCCTTGCAGACCGAGTCCGAACCGACGTTACCTTATCAACTCGCCTATGAGTCCCTGAAAAATCCGGCTGTCGCCTTTTTTGCGGTGGATACCCAGGGCTATCTGCGGGAGATTAACGACACCTACGCAAAACTCACCGGCTACAGCCGCGAGACGTTGCTGTGTATGCACATTAGGCAACTCGATGTTCATGACAGCGATGCAGATATTCAGCAGCGGATGAACGACCTGCGCCATAACGGCTTTGCCAACTTTCGAACCGAACACCAACACCAGAGCGGTCTGCGCATTCCCCTGGAAATTATTGTCACCTTCACCGAAAAACTCGGGGGCTACTTTCTTGCCTTTGCCCGCGATATTAGCGAAAAGCTAGTGCAAGAGCGCCAGTTAGCGCTAACCTCCCACGCTTTTTCCGCGATGAGCCAGGCAATCTGTATTTGCGACGCCAGTAACACGATTATCGCGGTCAATCCGGCACTCTGTCAGATCACAGGCTATAGTGAAGCTGAGCTTATCGGAAAAACCCCACGTCTTTTCTCCTCAGGTCGCCACGATAAAGCCTTCTATCAGACACTCTGGCAGTCTCTGTTTACCCATGATTTTTGGGAGGGGGAAATTTGGGACAAGCGTAAAAATGGCACGATCTACCCCAAGTGGATGCGGATTAGTGTCATCCGTAATGATAGTGGCGCAATCACGCAGTTTTTCTCGATATTTACTGACATTAGTGAACGTAAACAGATAGAGGAGATCGTCTGGCGTCAGGCCAATTTTGATGCACTGACCGCACTGCCTAACCGCGCCCATTTTCAGAGTCAGGTACAACTGAAAATTAAAGAGGCACAACGTAACAACAGCAAATTCGCCATTATCTATCTTGATATCGACAGTTTTAAGGACATTAACGATACCTTGGGTCACCGCGCTGGTGACAAGCTGCTGATACAAATCGCTGAGCGTCTGAAAGAGCAGACCCGCAACAGCGACCTAATTGCCCGATCTGGTGGTGATGAGTTTACCCTGCTGTTATCGAGCTATCTTAAACCTGAACAGATCGGCTCCTTTATTGAGACGCTGCTTAACGAGTTGCGCTCCCCCTTTTACATCGATAAGAATGAAGTTCGTATGAGTGCCAGCATCGGTATCGCCCTCTACCCCGATGATGGCACAACTCAAGACGATCTCTGTAAAAACGCCGACATTGCGATGTATCAGGCAAAAAGCCGGGGGAAAAATAACTTCCAGTTCTTCCATCAGGCGATGAATAATCTTGCGATCAACCGCCTGGCACTGATTCATCAACTCCATACCGCAGTCAGCCAGCAGCAGTTCACCCTCTTCTATCAGCCCAAAATCGCCCTTAACGGTCACGCGCTTGTCGGCATGGAGGCACTGGTGCGTTGGCCGAAAAGTGATGGTTCGATGGTCTCTCCATTAAACTTTATCCCCTGCGCTGAAGAGACTGGCTTAATTATCCCCATGGGAAAATGGATACTGCAGGAGGCGTGTCGCCAGACACAGGCGTGGAATCAGCAGTTTGGTTGTAACCTAAAGGTTGCGGTTAACCTTTCGCCGCGACAGTTTCGTAGTAACGATGTGGTTAGCGTTGTTCTGAACACCCTTAAGGAGACACAACTGCCAGCAACTAATCTTGAACTGGAGATCACCGAAGGGGTGTTAATGGATGATGTGGAGAGTTCGATTCAGAGTCTTAAAGAGTTGCGCAGCCATGGTATTTCCGTGGCGATTGATGACTTCGGTACCGGCTACTCCTCACTAAACTACCTTCGCAAACTCCCTATCACGACCCTTAAAATAGACCAGAGCTTTGTTGCCGATCTGCTTGACAACGATGATGGTGAAACACTTAACAGCGCCATTATCGATACCATTCTAACCTTGGCACACAGCCTTAAACTTGCGGTCGTTGCCGAAGGGGTCGAAAACCAGCAGCAGTTGCAATACCTGAGACAGGTGGACTGCGATATGGTGCAGGGTTACTTTCTTTCACGCCCCCTTGCGACTGAACAGTTTACCCGCTATCTCGAGAGCTACCCGAGCCAACCTTAAGCCGCGTCAATTAATAGACGCCGCAACCGCTGCCAATCAAACGCCTCTCCCGGATCAGTTTTACGCTGTGGCGCAATCTGTTGATGCCCGACAATAGACGCCGGGGTCACCATCGGATAGCGCTGCATTATCTGCCGTAACACAACCCCCAGCTGCTGATACTGCCTATCACTGTAGGGCGTGGTATCGGTACCCTCCAACTCAATACCGATGGAGAACTCATTACACCGTTCGCGACCGGCAAAGAGCGATACCCCGGCATGCCACGCCTGCTCACTAAAAGGGACGTACTGGTGAATCACACCATCGCGGCGAATTAATAGATGCGCCGAAACCCGCAGGCCGCTTAGCGTCGCAAAATAGGGGTGACAGCGGGCGTCCAGACGATTAAGAAATAGATCATCAATCCAGCCACCGCCAAACTCCCCGGGGGGTAGAGAGATATTATGAATCACCACCAGACTAATCTCCTCACCGCAGGGTCGCGGCGAGCAGTTGGGCGAAGCGTAAAGATGAATCTCGCCACAACCGTGCAAATCAGAATTTAACATCGACTTAATTAACCCTCACCTAAAAATCCCTTATAATACCAAGTTAACCCCATAACCATTTGTTGATAACACGATAACGGAGTCCCTGCAATGACCGAACAAAATAACCTGCAAATCGAAGAGATCACCCTTGGTGAAGGCGATGAGGCCGTCAACGGCAAACTCATTACCGTTCACTATAGCGGCACGCTGGAAAATGGTACCCCTTTTGACTCCAGCGTTGCCCGCAACCAACCCTTTCAATTTCATCTCGGCAAGGGCATGGTCATTCAGGGCTGGGAGCAGGGCTTTGCCGGTATGCGCGTCGGCGGCAAACGTAAACTCACCATCCCCTCGCACTTAGGCTACGGCGCTCGCGGTGCCGGTGGCATTATTCCCCCCAACGCCACCCTTATTTTTGAGGTGGAGCTTCTCGCCGTTGCCTAGAGCCGTCACCCCGCCTGCGGCCGATATCGCGGATCAGGTTGCCGCTGCCCTTGCTGAAGATATCGGCAGCGGCGATCTCACCGCCAGCCTGATTCCGCAAGCAACCCAGATCACCGCCACGTTAATCTGCCGCCAGGCGGCAATCCTCTGCGGCAGCGACTGGCTTTGCGAAACCTTTAGACAGTGTGATAATAGCATCGACATTACCGCGCACTTTGAGGATGGCGATTGCATTCTCCCCCAAGCGACACTCTTCACCCTGCATGGCCCGGCTCGCGCTATTCTTAGCGGTGAACGCACCGCGCTCAACTTTATCCAAACCCTCTCCGCCACCGCAACCACCACTGCAAACTATGTGGCAGCCCTCAAGGGCTACCCCACCACGCTGCTCGATACCCGTAAAACCATTCCGGGGCTACGTTTAGCACAAAAATATGCGGTGGCCTGCGGCGGAGGCAGCAACCATCGCATAGGACTTTTTGACGCGCTGCTGATTAAGGAGAACCATATTCTTGCGGCGGGCTCAATTACTGCCGCAATAAATGCCGCGCGAAAACGTTACCAACAGCGCTTTCTGCTGGAGGTGGAGGTCGAGACACTCACCCAACTTGATGAAGCGATTGCCGCTCATGTCGATCGAGTACTGCTGGATAATATGGATATTGCGACCATTGGCGCAGCGGTTGCGCGTAGTGCCGGCAGGGTAAAACTTGAGGCCTCCGGTGGCGTAACCCTCAAAAGCATCACCGCCCTTGCGGCAACCGGTGTTGATTATATTTCCGTCGGCAGCCTAACCAAAGGCATCGATCCCATCGATCTTTCGCTGCGGGTGGTGAATTTCAAATCAGTAAATGAAGGATGACCACTGCCTGATGAACGCGCGTTTCATCAGTAAGCCCTCCCCATTTCCAGCACTGCAAATACTTTAAACCTGCCCGTAACTGCGCAACTCTTCTCTAAAATTGAAATTTGATTAATGTATAGTTATATTAATCCTATTGCACTGTTAGGATTCACCTCATGAGAGTATCTAAAGAAGCGCTTATCGCCGTCCTTTCCCAGTTCAATCCCTGGTGGCGTGTCGAGGCAATTTGCGATCTGCCCAAGTGGCGGCGGGCAGCATTTCGAGAGTTATACGCGTGGACAACCTATCCGCCTGCCCCTCGGGCTGCGCTACTCTCTGGTGCACGTCAGATCGGCAAAACCACGTTGATGTTACAGGCAGTTGATGCCTTGCTGCGCGAAGGCGTTCCGACCACCAACACGCTTTATGCGACCTTCGACCACCCCATCCTGAAACTCGCTGGAATCGAGGCGGTGCTGGAAACTTGGCGCGAGCGAGAACCTAAGATTGAAGCGCATCATCCACAAAGAAGAAATTGGAGCAGACCGAAATTCCCGAAAGGAGTGGGTCGCCCTAAGAAAGTGATTCATCCTAAATATCGTGTCTGACCCCATTTTTAACCCCATTTTTACTTAAATCGGGGCACTCGTCATGTTCACCGTCTACGGCATCACCGGCCAGGTATTCAGCGGCACGCTGGAAGCCATGAATCGGGTTTATCCGATGTCCAGCGCTCGCAATGCTCGGGGTATCGCCAAAGAAGGCGATGAAATAGGGGTGGAGACCACAACGTCCCCGCTGCAACGCGAGGCGATTAGCGCCTACCGGCGAATGCTGCCCGAAGACTTGGAACGGGGCCCTTTGATTCATGCGGCCCAAATCATGAGCCACCCGGTCATTTCGGTTCAACAAAGCGACCCAGTGGCGGACGCATGGCGGGTTCTTCGGCAGCGTGGAATCCACCAAGCGCCTGTCCTTGATGAGGCACAGCGGCTGGTTGGCGTGGTCAACGAACGAGATTTGCTGACCGCCATTGATATTGACGGTGATCGGATTCTGGAAACGCTAAAACGACAGGTGCGCGACGTGATGACTTCACCGGTCGTGGCCGCTGCCACTGTCACTGACATTCGACGCATTGCCGCCGTCATGCTTGAAGGGGGATTTAGCGCGATTCCCATCCTAAACGACAAAGGACGCATCGTGGGGATCATTTCCCGCACCGACGTTTTGCGCGCCGTGATGACCGACCCACCCCTAAGCCTGTGGCGTTAAGGGTTGGGCTTGCCCCATATAAATGGGTAGACTCGATTAATCCATTTCAGTCGGCAGCCTAACCAAAGGCATCGATCCCATCGATCTTTCGCTGCGGGTGGTGAGTGAGCCCATGCCTTGGTAAGCCCCGGGCGTTCGGCACGACAGATAATTGAGATCAGCGTAAAATAATTTAAACTACAAATAAACGCCGATGAACACAGATAAAACAGCGTTTATCTGCGTTCATCGGCGGTTAGTACACTTTTGCGTAACTTCTCAGTTTGTCGTGAGCGCTTTAGCGCCTCTGAAGGGCTGAAGCCCTCACTACAAACGCTTTGCCATTGATTTTCGTGACCAAGACCGGTTTTTGCGAATACAATCGGCTTACGTCTCCACTTCGCCATACCCAGTGATCATTGCTTTAACCTCACTGGTGGTAAACGCCAGATAGAGATGCACGATGATAAAAGCTATCATCAAAAACGCCGCAGCGATGTGGACGAAAGCCACCATCCCTAGGTCCAAGCCCCAGCCCAAATTGCTCCAGGCGGAGTAAAACAGATAAAACAGCCCGGACAGCCACAGCGCAGGAATAATCAGCAATTCTAGGCCGAGATAGGCCAAGCGTTGCAGCGGGTTGTGTTTTTCCGCACGGGTTTTGTGGAAGGGTTTGTCGCCGCCTTTGAAAATGCCGATGGAATAGTAATTTAGCATCGCCATGATTTTATCCACGGTGCTTGGTGTGTAGTGCTTCCACTCGCCAGTGGTGAGGTGCCAGAACATCGCGAATATCCACAGGCCGATCAGCGTCCAGGCCAGAATGATATGCAGGTCTACCGCCTGTTCGAATCCCATCAAGCTAAAAGAACCGTGGATTTCAAAACCGGTGGCAAGCATGATGAAGACGATCAAGGCTTGCAGCCAATGCCAGACCCGTTCAAAGCGTTTGAAGATCATTTGTTGCATGATTTAACTCCTGTTTTTACCCAATACCACGCGGCCAATGCCGTGTAATAAAACACCCGCCAGCGTTGCCAGCACAAGCAACCAGCCCAGCTTATCCAACAGCGGAAAATCGCCGCGCCCCGGCATGTAAAAGCCACTTAAATTTTGCATCCGCCCGTCTCTGCTGTGGCAAGATTCGCAGTCCAGAGCTTGGTCTGCGGGTGCGATCATGTGGGTTAACGGCCAGTGCATGGTGGTTTCGACAAAATCGTATTCGCCACTATAGTCCGCGCCGACCTCCTGCATCCCTGCAGTGATAGATTTGCCCCAGTCGAAGCTTTTCCAGTACGCACTGTCGTCTTTGCCGAATAGGTGCGTGACGACCAATTGACTGTTGCCTTTATCGTAGGGTTGTTTGCCGCGCATCACTTTGAAAGGCCAAATCCGCGCATTGGGATCGTCGTAACTGCCGCTAAAGGTATTTAGCGCAACGACTTGACTGGGATCGATTTTCTCGTCCAACTGCGTAAAGCGGGTTTCGCCAGCATACCAAGCATATACTGGTACAACATTGGCTGCCCACTCGAAATCGCCTTTTTGAGTATCGTAAACCACGTTGCCGTTAGCGTCTTTTTTGACGATGGGCTTACCATCTGGCGTTTTTTGTCCGGCGGTAGACCAGTCCCACCAGGTCTTGGTGGCTTTGCCGCCGCGTGCAAATTCGGGAATATGGCAAGTCTGGCAAGCGATTTTATCGGTATGATCATTCAGCTTGTTATTGATGCCACCTTGATGTGGCATGGCGCTGTGGCACGATTCGCAGGTCGCACGACTGCCGTCGTCTCGCCCCGGCACGTCGATGCCGTGGGTATCCTTAGCAACGATGGCGTAGCGACTGCCTTTGACATCGTGGGCGTTACCCATGTGGCAGGTGGAGCAGGCGAAATTCAAGCCGTCTTTGCCCAAATGTACATCAAGACTCTTGTCGGGATTCGTCATGCTAGAATCTAAATCGCCGTGCTTGACCGCATCCCCACCGCCGCCGTAGAAGTGGCACGCGCCGCAGGTTTGCCGCGAGGTCTTGCCCACCTGTTGTGCGACGTTGGCTAAATCTGCCGGCTGCCAGATTTTCCCGCTATTGGGCGGAAATTCTTTTGGCTCATACGTTGGGTGGCCTGCGCCAGTAGGGAATTTTTTATAGTTTTGCGTAGTGTCGTGACACACCAGACAATCGACGTTTGCCTCCGAACTGAAATCGAAAGTCGCATCTTTCCAGCCGTAACCGATATGGCAACTGGTACAGCGTGGATAATTGCTCGCTATCGCGCCGCAAAAACTATTGGTCATCGTCCGCTTGCCCAAGGTCTGGCCGGTTTCTGGATGGAGTGCTTCCCAGCGCCAGTGCTTGGTTTGGTGAAGTTGTTTAGCCGCTTCAGTGTGACAGCTTAAACAGGCTTTGGTCACTTCCGGGCCGGTTTGGAAGGGGCCTTGCAGCGCCTCAAACTTGCTATGGTCAGCGGTGGATTTGCTGACCGTTTGCGACCCCGCCACCGTGGTGCCATGCTGGGCAAGTGCGGCAACTGGCTCGGCAGACACACTGGCAGGCAGCCACAAAGCGGCAACTAACATCAGATATAAACGCATGACATCTCCCTATTGGTTGCAGTAGTTAAATATTATGAATGACACAAACCACGACTGAAGTCTAGCATAATTGTCCCAGTTCTTCAGCGTGATGTTCAAATTAACCTGTAGGAATATGCGAGGCTACTCGCTTGTATCTGTTCAGTTCCCTCTCCCGGGCGGAGGGGGGGGGGCTGAATGCTTACGCGCAAAAGTGTTTGATAATCATCAATTTAATTGCAGAGTAAAACAATTTGCTATCATTGAGTGTATGGCATGATTAAAGCGAGTCAGCCAGTAGGTGTTCCCCAGCATATTGTCCAAAGAGGAAATAATCGGCAGGTATGCTTTGGCAGTGGAGGTTTATCGGTAATCAGGTAGTATTATGAGGGAATGCTTAAGGTAGAAAGGGTATAAAAAAAGGGTGGGCTATTCGCCCACCCCTAACCTATTTAAAATTTAACAGCTAGTTTTTGCTTTTATCAACCAGCGCGTTTGCGGTGATCCAAGGCATCATCGCACGCAGTCCAGCACCGACCACTTCAATCTCATGGGCAGCATTAAGGCGACGCATTGCGGTCATCTCGGGATAGTTACTCTGCCCTTCAAGAATAAACTTCTTCGCATATTCTCCATTTTGAATATTGCGCAGCGCCTCTTTCATCGCCCAGCGCGACTCTTCGTTAATGACCTGCGGCCCGGTGACATACTCACCATACTCGGCATTATTGGAGATTGAGTAGTTCATATTGGCGATACCGCCTTCGTACATCAGATCAACAATCAGTTTCAGCTCATGGAGGCACTCAAAGTAGGCCATCTCGGGGGCGTAACCTGCCTCAACCAGCGTTTCAAAACCGGCCTTAACCAGCTCCACCGCGCCACCGCAAAGAACCGCCTGCTCGCCAAAGAGATCGGTTTCGGTCTCATCCTTAAAGGTGGTTTCGATAATCCCGGTGCGACCGCCGCCAATACCGCACGCATAGGAGAGCGCGATATCTCTGGCGCGTCCGGAGGCGTCCTGGAAGACAGCGACCAGATCGGGAATACCACCCCCTTTAACAAACTCTGAACGCACGGTGTGACCCGGTGCCTTGGGCGCCACCATAATGACATCGAGATCACTACGGGGAACGACCTGATTGTAGTGAATTGAGAAGCCATGGGCGAAGGCAAGTACGGCGCCCTGCTTCAGATTTGGCTCAATCTCATTTTTGTAGAGCTGTGACTGAAACTCGTCCGGGGTGAGAATCATCACCAGATCGGCTTCGCGCACTGCATCCACGGTATTTTTTACGGTCAGACCCGCTGCGGTTGCCTTTTTCGCCGAAGCAGAACCCGCACGCAGCGCCACCGTCACCGCGACCCCTGAATCTTTCAGGTTGTTGGCGTGTGCATGGCCCTGCGACCCGTAACCGACGATAGTGACCTTTTTGCCCTGGATAATAGAGAGATCACAATCTTTGTCGTAGTAGATATTCATTTGTTAAAAAATTACCTTAGGTTGTGTTAAAAAATAGTTTGTCGTCGCTTCAGGGGAAGTTACATCGTAAACGTCCAGACACCCTGCTTTTTTTACCCTCACCCCAACCCTCTCCCAAGGGGAGAGGGGGCAAAAGTGGTGGGGGTCTGAACGGTTACGTTAGATCTGCAGCCCTCTCTCACCACGGGAGATTGCGCTCACCCCAGAACGCACCGTTTCAAGAATATTATCGCTACCAAAAGCTTTGATAAAGGCTTCAAGCTTATTTTCGCCGCCGGTGATCTCAACCGTGTAACTTAATGGTGAAACATCAATCACACGCCCTCCAAAAATAGCCGCAAGGCGGGTAATCTCCGCCTTTTGCGGATTGGTTGCCGCCTTCACCTTTACCAACAGCAACTCACGCTCAATGTGCGGGCCATCAGTGAGTTCAAGCAGTTTCACCACATCAATCAGCTTGTTTAACTGCTTGGTGATCTGTTCAATCACCTCATCAGAGCCGTTGGTAACCAGCGTCATGCGTGACAGTGATGGATCTTCGGTCACCGCTACGGTAAGCGACTCGATATTATAGCCGCGTGCAGAGAAGAGACCGACCACCCGCGACAGCGCACCAGCCTCATTCTCCATTAACAGAGAGATGATATGTCTCATAATAGTAACATCTCCTCAAGTCCGGCACCGGCAGGTACCATGGGATAGACATTTTCCGTCGGTTCAACAACAAAATCGATTAACACCAGACGATCCTTCATCGCAAAAGCGGACTTTAACGCCGACTCCACCTCGGCGGGATCGGTCACGCGCATACCCACATGACCATAAGCCTCGGCAAGTTTAACAAAATCAGGCTGCGACTCGACTAATGTCTGGGAATAGCGCTCATCGTAAAAGAACTCCTGCCACTGCCTAACCATACCAAGATAGCCGTTGTTAATCAGAATAATCTTTAACGGCAGACGGTACTGCAGACAGGTTGAGAGCTCCTGAATATTCATCTGAATACCGCCATCACCGACAATACAGGCGACCATCTCACCAGGATGAGCGAACTGAATACCCATCGCTGCCGGCAAACCAAAACCCATGGTACCCAAACCACCCGAGTTAACCCAGCGCCGTGGTTTGTCAAAACGATAGAACTGCGCTGCCCACATCTGGTGTTGCCCAACATCCGAGGCAACATAGGCATCACCTTTGGTTACCTTAAACAGGGTCTCAATGACATACTGCGGCTTAATCCGCTCCGGTCCCTGTTCATAGTGCAGGCACTCCCGCTCGCGCCACTGGCCAATCTGCTCCCACCATTTATCCAAGGATTCAACATCGCCTGCTGAACCGGCATCCTGCGCCATTTTTAGCAGATCGTGCAATACTGCGTTCACCCCGCCGACAATCGGAATATCCACCTTGACGTTTTTGGAGATCGATGAGGGATCAATATCGATATGAATAATTTTTGCCTGTGGCGCAAACTTTTCGATATTGCCGGTCACCCGATCATCAAAACGGGCACCGACCGCCAGCATCACGTCACAGCGGCTCATCGCCATATTGGCTTCATAGGTGCCATGCATTCCGAGCATACCGACAAAGAGCGGATCGGAGGCGGGAAAGCCGCCCAACCCCATCGAGGTGTTAGTCACCGGGATTCGCAGCAGACGTGCCAACTCGGTTAAGTTCTGTGCGGCGTTATCAAGAATAACCCCGCCACCGGTGTAGAAAATAGGCCGTTTAGCAGCCAGCAACATCTTTAACGCCCGCTTCACCTGACCGGTATGACCACGGGTCACCGGATTGTAAGAGCGTAACGAGACCTTGTCTGGATAGCTATAGCGGGTACGCTGCGCTGTGACATCCTTGGGAACATCCACAACAACCGGGCCGGGACGCCCCGTGGTGGCAATATAAAATGCCTTTTTCAGCGTCAGCGCCAACTCGTTAACATCCTTAACTAGGAAGTTATGTTTAACGCAGGGGCGAGTAATGCCCACGGTATCGACCTCCTGAAAGGCATCATTACCAATCAGTTTGGTCGGCACCTGCCCGGTGATGATCACCATCGGAATCGAATCCATGTAGGCCGTGGCAATACCGGTGACCGCATTCGTTGCACCAGGGCCGGAGGTGACCAACACCACCCCAGGACGCCCGGTGGAGCGGGCATAGCCGTCTGCCGCATGGGTTGCCGCCTGTTCATGACGAACGAGAATATGCTTTACCTTATCTTGCTTGTAAAGCGCATCATAAATATGTAATACCGCCCCTCCTGGGTAACCGAAGAGGTATTCAACCCCCTCATCCCCAAGAAAACGGGCAATGACTTCCGCACCGGTCAGTTCCACAGCGATCTCTCCTAGTCGATAAATCAGATCCACAAAGGCTGGATCTGCGTCTGCTTTACTGTAATTCAAGCAGTTCCCTTAAGTGAACGCGCAAAACTACTGATTATCGCCCGTCAGGTCAAGCCATCCGCAGAGAAATTTAATTTTCCACTGCCACAATAGCTAGACTAAATCACTCTCCCTGCGCCCCTGCTCACGGTTGCGACCGAGAATATTGGCCAGACGGGAACCCAACAGAATACTGATATTAAAGTTAAGGGGGGCGGCAATATCGGGAAACTGATGAAGATGATCCTGCATCTCGGCGCGACTGAACTGCAGCACCTTCACTTCGTTTTGCGCAATCACATCAAAGGTTTGCAACACCGGCTGAATGTAGCCAACCTCGCCAAAGACCGCACCGGTGGCCAAACTGCCAAACTCTTTTTCTACCCCTGCTTCCTGTCGCGACAAGCCAACCCTGCCGGCAAGAATTAGGTAGATATGGTCACTCTGCCCCCCCTGTTCGAGCAGTCGCTCCCCCGCCTGATACTCACACAGAGTAGTAATGTAAATTGCTTTGCGGATTTGATAGGGGCTCATTCCGGCAAACAGCGGCGACTCTGCCAAGAGCCTGGCATTTTCACTCTGACTATAAATTTCGTGCAGTGCAACGAGTCGTACCTGTCCTAACAATAACGGGGTAATCACTAAATTGGCAACCAAGGAGAAGAGCATCATCACCGCCGCCATCAGGCCAAACTGGGCGACTACCGTAAAGTTGGAGAGGAGCAGCACCAGAAAGCCGCCAGCCAGCGTCACACTGGTGATAATCAGCGGCTTCGACTCATCCTCCAGCGCCTCTACCAGCGCCTCGCGATAGTCATGATTGTGGCGGCAGAGTTCGTTATAGCGCGACATCAGATGAATGCTGCCATCAATCGCAATCCCCAGCACAATCACCACCACCATCGCCGTACCAGGGTTAAGCGGGATCTGCCAATAGCCCAGCATACCGAACATGAAGAGCATCGGTAGCAGCGCCGGTACCAGGGCGATAAGCCCCCCTTTCATCGAAGTAAAAAGCAGTGACATTAAGACAAATAGCGCCAGTAATAAGATCAGCAGTGACTCGACCTGCTCAATGAGCAGCTTCTCGGCGGCACTGTTGACCAGCAGATTGTTACCCACAATACGGCTCTCGATCTCGCCGCCGGAGAGCGTTGCCGCCACCTGTTCAAGCTCCCCAACGTAGCGATTCAGCAGGTAGGAGTCACCAATATTATGACGCACAATAATGTTAACACGACTAAAGTCAGAGCTAATGTAACGCAATAGCTCGCTACGATGAAAAAAGAGCAGATACTGGGCATTCAACTGGCGGCTGTCGGGAAGGGTCTGATAGGCAGAATCGCCATGATGAAACTCACGATTAACAAAACGCAACAGATCAACCACCGAGAGGGCACTGTCAAAGACCCCCTGTTTTTTAATAAAGTCACTCATCTGTTCAACACGGGCAAGATTGTCAGGATCAAGAAAGCCCTGATCATCTTTAGCCTTTAGGGTGATATAGAAGAATTTGGTACCGGCAATGTCCCGCTGCATGGTTAAGGCATCCTGTACCAGCGGCCGCGTTTTCGGGAAATAGGAGAGCGGATCATTGGTCACATAGATGTGGCTGCTGTGATAGATCAAAAAGAGTGACAGCAGCAGCACCATAAATAGCAGCAGACGTGCGGTAAAACGGCTGGTCTGTTGCAGTTGCGACAGCCATTGCGCCATCTTGCCGATCAGACGCTGCCAGCGACCTGAAGCGGGGGGCGCTGCCGCACCGCCAAAATAGAGCAGCAGCAGCGGCACCAGCAGCAGGGTAAACAGGCCACTGAAGAGCATTGCCAGGGTCGCCGCCAGAGAGAAGTCACGAATGAGGGTAATGCCGCTAATGGTATTACTGGCAAAGCCAATGGCGGTGGTAACCACAGTTAATAACAGGGGAATCGTCATCCAGTTAAGCATTCGGCGCACGGCGCGATAGCGCTGCGTTCCCGGTGCGGTGGTGAGCGGATGATCACCTGACGCCGCCATCTCCTGTCGATAACTGCTAAACATATAGGTTGCTTCGGTTGATCCGATAACCAGAATCAGGGAGGGCAGCATCGCACTAAGAAGATTGACCGGTAACCCCAGCCAACCCATCACCCCGAAGGTGACAATAATCGTAAATAGCGCGGTGATCATCGGTAACATGGCTGCCAAAAAAGATCGCAGCATGAATACCATTAAAACCATGATTAGCAGCGCCGAGAGCGGCAGCAGCCAGATGAAATCCTCGATCAGACTGCTTTTTAGTTCACTATCAATGCGGGGGGTGCCAATCTGCAGCAGCTTGTCAAACTCGCCGCGATAACCCCCTAAAACGCGATTCAGGCTGCGGTTAAAAGTGGCGTTAAAGTTGTCGCTGCGCGCCTCATTTTTTAACACCAGCAACAGGGTGGTCACCGTCCCATCGGCAGAGAGCAGATGCCCGTTAATTAAGGGGTTATCGAGTGCGTGGCGACGTAGCGCGGAGATCTCTGCATCACTTTGCGGGATCTCAGCGAGCAGGCGAAACACCTCGACGCCAATCGCACTGCCACGAATCGAGGAGACCGTAAAAAGATCCTCAATGCGTTCCACACCGCGTAACTGTGAAAGATCCTCATGAAGGCGGGCCAGCAGTGCAAGTTTTTGTGGCGTCCAGAGCGCCGCGTCGCGCACATTTACCACGGTGATATTATCACTGCCAAACTGTCTAACGGCCTCTTCATAACCGATGCGCGCCGGATCTTCTCTGGCGATTAGCGACTGCAGCGAAACATCGATTTGCAGACGCGACAATCCCCACCCTGCCAGCGTCGTCAACAGCAGAATTAGCAGCAGCAACGACAAACGCCACTCAAGCATGGCGCGTAATCCCTTCTCAATCATCTCCCTGACCTCTCGCGTCAACACGCGGTGGTGCACCGCCCTCTAGGTGGCGGCGTAACATCGCCTCGGCATCCTGCAAATAGTGACTCTCTGCCAACCACTTCTCGCTTCTCGCCCCGCTCCCTCCTTGGCTAACAATCCAGTCGTGGGTAAAGAGGCTGGCGGGGACATAGCTCTCTGAGAAAACACGTTTGTCCACCTTTAACAGCGACTGGTGACCCTGGGCAAAATTTTCCATTAACAACATATCGCCTCGCCAGCCGCCATCTTTTTGCACCCCCAGCGCATGTAGATCGTGATAGCTCAAACGCATCGCAACCTCACCCTGATGATTCAGGTACTCCGTAGAGGCGATCACCTTTTGCGCCACATCAATATAGTGGCGGCGCAGGCGAAAGTTGGGGTGGGGATTGTTCGCTGCCCGTGGCAACGCTTCGACCCTCTCGAAGCGATCCGCAGGCAGCGCCTTTTCCGGGTCAGCAGTTAACGAGAGCAGACGATAGTCAAAACGATCCGTTGCCTCGGGGAGCAGATCTGCCAGCGTAAAATCACTGCCAAAAAAGGGGCTGCCACGCTGACGTTCATTCACCACCAGCAACTCATCACTTAAGGCTGGAAGATAGATCCAGCGCTGCACGCCCCCAGCGGCATCACTCTGCAACAGCAGCGCAACCCCCTGAAGCTCCGCAGGATAATCGATAATAAGTAGCGCACGAAAAGTGCCGTCGATCTCACTACGGCTATAAAACCGCTGCTTGCGCACCATTCGCACCCCGTCTGCCAACCCCTCCTGACGCCACCCTAACGCCGAGAGAATCAGTGTCTGCTCCTCATAAACCCAAGGGTAGTGGCTGCTTTGGGCGCTCAGCGACTCCATTAAGGCACGCCCGCTACGCAGCGCCGCCTCCTCATTGGCAAAAGCCGGGGGCAGAAAGAGAAGCGCCACGAACAAACCTGCGCCCAAGGCGCGCCACAGCACCATAAAATATTACCTGGCGTCCGTCGGTTGGCGATTAACTACCGCGCTTAACTCAACCGCCAAACTGCTAGTAAACTGCGCCAGCAGCTGACTCATGGTTTTCACCACCTCCGCATAGGCGTTGTCAGGCAGGGCGGCAGGCGACTGGAGCAGGGAACTCTTTAGCGCCACAAGCTCACCGCCATGACCACTATAGAGGCGCCAGCGCACCTCCAGCAGAACATGGCCTGAGGGTTGCTGCTCAAAGCGAACAAACTCCAGTGCCAACTGATAGTCATAGCCGCCACGCAGTGGTGTGGGTGCCTGAATGACGTAGGGAGTCTCCAGCGCCGTTGCCAGTTGCGGCAGCATCAGATCCGCCAGCTGCTGGCGCAACTGCCCACCCCACTGATGAAACTCCGCCAGCTCAAGCTGCTCGCCGCTGCCAAGACGCCGCAACAGCTGCGGCCTGTCAAGATAGGGGGAGAGCTCTACCGAGAGCAGTTGCAGCCGCAAAGGTTGCAGCGCTGGCGCCGCCAGCTTTGTCGCAAGCGCCCCCGCATCGGGTTGCAGCAGGTAGTAAGTCACCACGGGGCTCTGCACCGCACACCCTAACTGCAGGGCAAACACCACCAGAGCGACCATCACCAAGCGGATCCTGTTCACACCTCTCTCCCTATTTTTTGCCATAAAGTAGCGACTCCGGATTGCGTTGCAGCAACTCCACCAGCGTGCGCACCGCCCGCGCCGCATCACCCAGCTCAAGCATCAGCTGATTGAGATGAAACTGTGCCGGTGCATCAGGTTGCAACATGGTATTGAGCAGCTGCATGGTCTGCTCACTCTGGTTAAGCAGCGCCCCTCCCGCCACCACCGCCGCGTTCACATCACTCACTAGGGGCGTCACCTGACCATCGAGTTTCGCCAGCAGAGAGCGCAGGGACTGCATCGACGAATTCACCGCTACCAGAGATTGCTGTAACTCCCCGCCGTTTACTAGGCCATTCACCCCCGCCAGGGTACTGATTAACTCATTACCAAGACGCACCACATCAACCTTTTCAAGCTGCGCCAGAAAAGATTGTACCGACTGCGTCATCTGTTCAATACTGCCGGGAATCGTTGGTAGCTCCGGCAGTGTGCCCCCCGCCTTGGTGAGACGAACGGGGGTGTCGGGATAGAGATCGAGCTGCACAAAAAGCTGACCGGTTAGCAAACTTCCTGTCTGTAACTGCGCTCTTAACCCGTGCTCGACCATCTGCTGCACCATCTGATTCGGCGTTATCTTGTCACTGGCATGACGTGCCAAGACCCGCTCGGGTTCGATTTCAATCGTTACCGGAATATGGAAGGAGCGCTCCTGCAGATCGTACTCAAGGGTAATATCGGTGACATTACCCACTTTAATCCCCTTAAACTCCACCGGCGCCCCGACGCTCAGACCACGCACCGAACGTTCAAAAAAGAGGACAAAGCGCAGCTTCTGACTGTAACTGCGCTCGTTAACCGCACGTTGATTAGGATAGAGGGTGTAGATAAGGGATTCCGCCGCGCCGCTGCTAATCACCTCCTGCTGTTGCGGATTATCGAAGGCGATACCCCCGTAGAGCAGTGATTGCAGTGAACTGGTCTGCAACTGAATGCCATCCGCGCCCACCGCGAGATCAACGCCGCTAATATTCCAAAAGCGCGTATTGCCGCCAATCAGCTGATCGTAGGGGGCACGAATAAAGGCGTGAATAAAGAGGGAACGACGATCAGAGCCCAACTCATAGGTTAACACCTCACCCGCCATAATCCCCTGATAGTATATGGGTGAACCATTATCGACTGATCCTAAATTATCGGCCATGAGGAGAATATTTTTCCCCTCACTCCCAGCACGCACCACTGGGGGCGACTCGAGTCCGGTAAAGTGGCGCTGCGGCAGCCCGGCCCCAGGTTCAAGCTCAATATAGGCGCCGGAGACGAGGGTACCCAAACCCGAGACACCGCGCAGGGAGAGTCGTGGCCGCACCACCCAAAAATGGCTGTTACGCAACAGCAAAGGCGCACTCTCCGGCGTAAAACTGAGCGTTAACGTCACCCCCTGCAGATCGTCATTCAGACGAAGCGCCTCGACTCTGCCAATGGTGACACTTTTGTAACGCACCTCGGTTTTACCCACAACAATGTTATCGGCACTCTTAAAGGTCAACGTCACTTCGGGGCCCTGTTCCGACAGGGTTTTATAGATCAGCCAGCCGCCTAACAGCGCGGTTAACAGCGGCAATAACCAGATGAGCGAAAACCCCTCCCCCTGGCGCACCTCCGGCTGTGGCAACTGGCTCTCAACGGGCGCAGGTACGGGGTCAGAGAGTGCCATTAGTTAACCTCTTTAGCATGTTTTGCTCTTCTCAACATCCCGCCAGAATGTCCGGGTATCAAAGGCGGCGGCGGCCAGCATGGTGACCATCACCGCCGCACAAAAGTAGATCGCCCCCGGCCCCGGGGCAATGGTGGCAACCGTACCCAAATTCACCAGCGCAGCCATGAGCGCGACGATAAAGATATCGGTCATCGACCACACCCCAACTGCCTCGGTAATGCGATGCAACAGCGCCCGCTCCCGGGGTCGCCAGCCGCCCCGATGGAGAGTGCTGTAGAGCAGCCCATAGAGGGTTAACAACTTCAGCCACGGTACTAAAATACTGGCAATAAAGATCACCACCGCCAACCCCCACATATGCGCCTCAATAAGTTTTATGATACCGCTTAAAATGGTATCAGGTTGCCCTCTGCCAAAATTATAAACACTCATAATCGGATAGATATTGGCAGGAATTAGCAGCAGCGTCCCGGTGATTAATAGCGCCAAGACCGTACTCTGGCGGCTATGTTCACTGCGCCAGCGTGATCCGCAGCGCGGGCAGTGGCTGGCGGCCGTTGCCGCAACAGCGAGATTGTCACATAAGGCGCAGTGGCACAGCCCCGCCTGATGCGCGGTCACTGCCGCAGCAGAGACCCCGCTAGGAGCCGCCACCGCTGGCCAGAGCGCAATCGCCGCCAGAGAGAGTTGTGCCAGTGCCAACACCGGCAGCAGTGCCAGCAGTGCCCAGAAAGCGACACCGGGGATAAGCGTTGCGCTCTGCTGCAATTTAATTAGGGTGACCATCACCCCAAGAGCAAAAACCGCCACCATGCTCCACGGCGCTAAAAATCGCTGAAACCTCACCAGCAGGGCAAGCAGACGCAGTGCTCGCGCCTGCGCACTAACCACTAACAGCAACAGGGTTGTTATGGTTACCAGCAAGGGGATAACCAACGTGGTCGCCGCAACCACCAACCCTACACCCCCCATACCGTAATTAAAGAAAATCGCTGCGGCTGAGAGCAGATAGGTCTCTTCACGACTCCCTTTGAGTTCAAGGGTGATAAACGGGAAAGTGGCCATCAGGATAAACAGCAGCAGTGCCGTCAGTTGCAGCGCCAAAGTCACTCGATACGCCTGCGGGAAGCCACGATAGAGCAGCGCCCCACAACGATAACAGAGCGCCTTGCCATAGCCCTCAATAGGCGGCCGCTGTTGTAGTGCATCACAAGCGTGACAGACTGTTAGAGCACTACCCACTATTCACCAGCGAATAGTCCTCTGGACGCGGTGAGGGGCCAGATCCCTCCCGCCCCTTCATGAGATAGGGCGGCGGCGCGCCATCGGGGCGGCTGTGAAATAGGCGTTGTGACCAGAGATATTGCGCCGGGGCACGGCGAATGGCCGCCTCCAACAACTGATTCACCTGCGCAGCATCGACCACGGCATCACCGTGGGGAAAGCCAGCTAAAGGCGCGTTAATCACAATTCGATAGCGTCCCCTTGAGACGTCAAACCAAGCGGCACAACCAGCGACAACGGCACCGCTCAGCTGTGCCATGCGCGCAGGCGCTTCCAGCGTCGCTTTGGCAACCCCGAAAAAGGGGGCAAAGTGGGATTGTCTGGTTCCGAGATCCTCATCAATCACATAGTAGAGCAGTCGCCCCTGCTTAAGGGTACGCAGCAGCGCCCGCACCCCAGTCTGACGTTGCAGCAGCTTTGCAGAAAAACGGCTACGACCCTTAAGCAGCAGCGCATCAATGATCGGATTGCGTAACTGATTGGCATAGGTTAACAGCGGATAGTGGCGTGACAGCGCCACACCGGCGATATCGAGCGCTAAGAGATGCCCGGTCAGCAGCATCACCGGTTGTCCCGCCGCCAGTCGTGCAGCAATCCACTCGCCGCCCTCAATCTCCACCGCTTGGGAAAAACGTTCGACATCACCCCACCAAATCAGTGCAAACTCACAAAACGCCTGTCCCAGAGAGGCGAAATAGTCTGTCGTGAGCTGCTGTTGCGCCGCAGTGGAGAGCTCGGGAAAGCACCACTCAATATTGGTTTTAGCAATCTGCCAGCGCTTGCGGTTGCGTGCTAAAAAAAAACGACCCAACCAGCGACCCACTCTACGGCGCGGTGCATCAGGCAGTTTAAGCGTCAATCGCAGCAGCGCCAACCCTATCCAGGTGACCCAGTATTTTGGATGACGAAAGTCAGACAACCGCATCACCTGATGCTGACGCATCAGCCAGTGATGCTAAAAAGGTCGCCAAAACATTATCAAAACTCTGACTGCGTAAACGGTAGGTCGCATTCACCTTCTGCACAAAAGCAGCGACCTGCTCTGTCGCCACGCCTGGCTGCTGTAACTGCTGTGTCAGTCGATGCAGTTTGGTAAAGTTCGTCTGACTGCTTCCCTGACTCACCAACCTATCCGATATAAGATATTTTAACAGCGGCAACGCCAGCCCTGCACAGATCTCCTGTAGCGCAACAGGTAGCGCAGTCAATAGACCTGAAGCAAGATAACTACAAAAAAGAAGCTCACGCCGCACCCGCTGTGACAACGGCAAAGCCACTATCGACTCACTCTGTAATAGCTCAACTAAAGGGGGGGGCGTCTTCTCACGATAGCTGTTTTGTAACTGCGTTAGCTCCCCCAGCAGCAGCTCAATCTCATTCAGATAGGCGGGATCAGGTGCTGCGGGCACCGCAGCATGAGCGCTTGGCTTTTCAGCCACCACATCGCTGGCGACGGGCGCAGCCTCTTCTGCGTCAGCAGTGCGACCGCGATGATGAATTAGCGAGCTGCGAAAAGAGTCCAGCAACTGCTCCTCCACCGTACGCACATCAATTTGCGGCAACACCCCATGGCTAATCAGGGTCTGGTTAAGCGCGCTGTAGATCCCGACCAGACGCTCCCCCATCACCTCCTGAAAAGTGCTATAAATAGCGCGGTTAACCGCCTCGTTAAACTGCTGTTGACGCAACAGATCACTAAAGTGATAAGCAAGCAGCATTAATGACATTGGGTTACTTTCACCCTCCTTGTCATGATTTTGCAAATGGGCAAAACGTCGCTCCAGCGGGACCAAATGGACAAACAGGTGAGCATCAAGCGCCTTAATCACCGCTGCGAGCAGCACCCGGTGATCATCATCATGATGTGCCACAAGCGATAGCCCCTGCTGCGGTGCTATCCCAGATTTAATGCTGTGAATTATTTTCCGACGCGCCGCTGGGTTATCAAACATCTCGGCAACCGCCTCCAGATAACGCGCGATCAGACTATCTTTAACCTTGCTTAACATCGTCATCGCATTCATCACAGCCCCCCGCTGGGCATCGGTATGAAGCTGCTGCGTCTCAAAAAGGCGTTGATTAATCTGCTTGAAAAGATGTGGCAGTAACTTCTCCAGCTGCGCCATGGCAATAAAACGACACTCGTGCAGCACCTCTTCCGCCGCAGAGGGTTGCGACGGATACTGCGCCGCGTGTTCCTGGTGATAGGCATTTAGAATCGCCACGGCGTGATTAAAAAAACGTCCACCTACCCCATCGGCAGTAATTCGCGCCACCTCAATAAACTGCATAAACTGCTGCGTTTTTCCAAGGCGGGAGATGGCAAACTCAATGCGCAGGATCTGCCCTAACTTAAAAACTATCGGACAGCTGCAGGCGTCCGCTAACGCATCCACACGCTTGCCGATGCACCCTAAAAAAATACCACTCTGACTAAAATCGACCATCTGCATCAGGCAACGCTGCTTGGTGGTGTTTTGTACATGGACCTCAATTTGCAAAGGTTTACGATCATACTGGCGCTGCTGATCTGTCATCTCGTTACCCTCGTCTAAACTACTCCACGATGGAGACTCATATCGCTAATTATCCTTTAATCCTTACTTCAACGCTACCAAGGGTGATAAAGTTGGACTATGCTGTTAAGTAACCGTTCAGACACCCTGCTTTTTTACCCTCACCCCAACCCTCTCCCGAGGGGAGAGGGGGCAAAAGTGGTGGGGGTCTGAACGGTTACGCTGTTAACGTCAACATTAAAATCACTCAGGAGTCTGCCATGAAACGATATCCTCCCCGCAATCTCCCGCTGCGCCCCTTGGCGCTGGCAGTTATCGCCAATTTACTACTGCACGGCTGTGGTGGTGACAGTGGTGACAGTGGCGGCGGTACAGCTGCAGCCACCGTCAGCCTAAGTGGCACCCTTATCGCCGATGCCCCCATTGAGGCGGCAAAGGTCTGTGTCGATCGCAACAGTAATCAACGCTGTGATAGTGATGAACCAAACAGCCTCACCGATAGCAACGGGCAGTTTAAAATTGAACCGGCAACCAGTGATGACGAAGTGAACAAGCCGCTGGTCGCTGAAGTCGGAGTGGCCCTGTCGGGCAACCTATTAGCCAAACTGTCACTGCTGAAAAGTGGCTATACCCTTATTGAAAACCGTGTCGTCCTCTCCACCCCTGCAGGTTATCGGCTAATCTCACCGCAAACCACCCTGGTTCATGTGCATCAAGGTGCTAACAATCTAACATTAAGCGCCGCAGAGTCTGAAGTGCTCCAGCTTGAGGGGCTCGTTAGTTACGGCGTCTCCCTGTTTGACAACTACCTGACGATGAGCGGTGAGGGGTACCGTATTATGAGTAACATCGCCCAGGTCGCGACCCGTATTTTCGATAGCAACCAAGGCCCCCTCGAACAGAGTGCCGATCTACAGTACAGCGTCAAAAATGTCGTTGAAGCGGTGGTTAAAAAGGTGCTGGAAAAGATGCCGGAGATCGCTCCATTGGCGCTGCGTGCTGACTTTAGTATCACTGCTGCAGAGACCGTTACAGTTATTAATGGCAGCACAATTGACGCCAACCAAATGAACGACAGCACACCTCAACCCGTCACCGATCCCACAACTGACCCTGTAACTGACCCCACAACTGATCACAGTGGCACCGTACCGGTTTCCGCCTTTGCTGGGCGTTGGGATGTCACCGATCGCGGTGGTGAGAAGTATTGGGTCTTTACTGAGTCCGGCGCGATTACCGAGTATAGTGTTGAATTTATAAACGGCAGCCAATGCTATTTAGTCGAACCCCAAGGGAGTCTAACCTCTCTGGGAGGGTCACTCTATAGCATCGCCGGCAATCAGGCTGATATTATCTTGAATGGCGATACTATGTCGGTGACCGCTGCCTTCGGGATCTCCAATACCTACTCTAGGGTGAGTAGCGATACCGGCGCACTCTCCCCCAGCTGTCAATAACCCGTTACCACCTTATGAGCAGATAACCCGTATGTTTGCAAAAAAGTATCTTATTCCAACGCTGCTGCTCACCGCAGTAATCACCGCCTGCGCCACCAGCCCCACCGGGCGCCGGCAGTTGATGTTAGTCTCCCCGGAGACCGCCGTCAGTGCCTCAAAAGAGGCCTACGTCAAAACCATCGCCCCTTTGGCCGATGAGGGCAAAATCGATAGTGATAGCGAGCTCGTTAAACGGGTACGCGAAATCACCGGGCGTATTGTCTACCAAGCCATTGCGCTCTACCCCAACACCGCCGACTGGGGTTGGGAAATTAAGGTGATTGATGATGCGAAGACGATTAACGCTTGGTGCATGGCGGGGGGGAAAATGGCGCTCTACACCGGACTGGTGGATGCGGTTAACCCCACCGATGATGAGCTCGCTCAGGTGATGGGGCATGAGGTGAGCCATGCCCTAGCCAACCACACGGCAGAGAAGATGTCGGTTGCCCTTGCAACGCAAATTGGCATGATCGGCGTTGCCGTGGCGGTACAGGATAAAGAGAGCAGCGCTCTGGTTCTGACCGGTGCCTCCCTCGCCGCAGCAACGGCAATCACCCTGCCCAACAGCCGTGCGGCAGAGATTGAATCAGATGAACTCGGTATGCGCCTTGCCGCCCTTGCCGGTTACAATCCCGCAGCAGCAGCAACACTCTGGGAGAAGATGGCAAAAAGCGGCAGTGGTGACACACCAGAGTTCTTAAGCACCCACCCCTCGCCGGAGAATCGCGTCGCCACCCTAAAAGCGCTGGCACCAAAGTTCGCCCATGAGTATCAACCTAGGGCAAAACATCCCGTCTTTAACTTTAGCAAGGCAAAATAAAGCAGCGTTACCGCTTGTTGCCAGATAAGAAAAAGCCCCGCGAGCGGGGCTGATAATAAGTTGGATGCAGTGTTAAATCACATCCAAGTCGTGCGTCAGTCTTTAAGACTCTTCTATTTCTTCCCCCCCTTCGTACTCTCTCACCCTCACAAAAGCAACTACTTTGCCTTGGCAACCGCCTGCATCGCCTCTTTGGCAGCAGCCGGTGACTCCATAATATTCATAAAGCTGTTATCACCCATCATCGCCAAATCAGGAAAATTCATCGCTATACGAAAACGGTAGAAGAGGCCATAAGCGACGCCATCGGAGACTAAAATCTCCACCGGCAGATGCGCCGTTGAGCGCAGTGGCTGGAAGTCTATCTCACTCATGATAAAGGTATCATCCATTATCTTGTGCTGACCGCTACCCTTTAACGCGACGCCAAAAATGGTCTCATCCTTACCCGGAATATCCACCCGGTAAACCTGTGTCACACCGGCAACACCCTTGGCAAGATTAGCGGCTACCGTCTCTACCGCCTCAGCCTGAGAATCAAACTTACCGAGCCGATGCTCACTATAATCATCAAAATACTCCATACCAAACATATAGTGATACTTGCGTAACTCAGCTTCAGTTAAACCCTCTTTCGCGCCAAAAGCCTGCTCGTTACCTAAGGCACTGGCCAGTGTCTTGGTCACGTCGGCAAGATCACCCTGCATCCGATAGGCGAAAGCCATATAGGTTGGATTGGTGTAACTGACCTGGGTTTTACCCGCAACAATGGTTAGCGCAACCCGCTGTACCGCTCCGTAACCGCCCATTTTTGAGGCTGCTGCCGCCTTTTTAAGCGCATCACTGGTGACAATCAGAATAGTCGCTTCAGGATAGGGAACATAACTACCCACTACAGTAAAACCAGCAGCAGTCAGTTTATCCTTAACCACCTCACTCTCTGCGGCCACGGCGACATCACTACTGTAAGCCAGAATAAAGGGCTTCAGTTTTTCTGCTGCCTGCAACGTCGTACTAAAAGCCACAACTAGGGTTAACAACAGCGTTGTAACACCACTTTTCAATAAACTCATCACACTAACTCCTCCATTCAGTGATAGCGCAGGAGGCGTGAATCCGATTCTATTACGTCACCAGATTCACGCCAATCCGCCTAGTAATAACGGCTATACATAATCTGCCAATTTGACTGACTCATCGTTGAGGTCAGCCCCTGAGCAGAGGTCTGCTCCACTTCGGGTACATAACTTAAAGAGAAATCAAGGCTATTGGCTTTATCCATACGATAACCAAAACCCGCCATCACATGGGTCTCGGTAATTGCCGGGAAGAGGTAGTGCAGCGTACTATCCTGAGTCGGTTTATCCGCATGGTTAATACCAAAACGTAGCGCCAACGCATCGCTCATCTGATAGGCGGTTCCGATTGAAAGCACCAACTGATCTTCCCAGTTCTGTGCCATGGTGGCACTCATATCAGCGCCATTCATCCCCATCGCCTGATTCATTGCTGAGTTGTCAGCAGTAAACTGCATGGTAAAGTTTTCCATCACATCGGACCAGCCGACGTGTTTGGCATCAGCGGCAAACATTAACTTATCGCTCGCCTGATAACTAAAGCCGATACCGTAACACTCTGGCCACTGGAAATCGACAATCGCAATTTTGCCGCTAAGCTGCATCGGCATCTCTTTGCCGTCACCACCCACCACATTCATCGTCACCTTGGCACCACTGCTCTCAAGGTCACTCATATTCGTCTGGCTGTTAAAAGCACCGCCCAAAGTCAACCGTGGGCTCACTTTGTAGGTAAAGCCCATCTTCCCAGCAAAACCGGTAGCCTGAGCTTCACCGGTAAAGTCGTTGTCATTGGAGAAGTCAAAATAGCCATAGTTAACGCCCGTCACCTGACCCGCCTGCATCATCCCCATCAAACCTTGAACCAAGGTTCCGCTAATCGCACCGGCACCCATCATCTGCATCATATTACTACCCGGCATCGCCATCTGCAGATCCATTCCTGCCCAAACATAATCAAGCGACACACCGACATTGAGTTTGTCGGAAGCAACGGCTACCAGCGGCAGAACCACGCGACCCATACTGACCTCAGAGCGCTCTTTACCACCCTGCATCACACCGGAAGCCATCCAGCCCGGGCTGCTCATCATGCTGCTGCCATATTCGGCACCCATACCCCCCTGCGCCATCAGACCAAGGCCATAGACAAAGTCACCTTTGCGGCGCGCATAACCGATGCCAGGCATCATATAGGAGTCACCGGCAGAGTCCCAACTCGCGCCAGGCATTTTGGTCTCAACCGTGGGGCGCAAATTAGCAAGACCGATATCCATGCGAGCACTCCCCTCCGACATCAACCCCATCGTTGCCGGGTTGGTCATTAGCGCAGCAGTGCCGTGATCAAAAGCGAAGGAGGCGCCTCCCATCGATGTGGAGACGGGGCCATACCCCGCCATATTCATTCCATTGGTGGCGTAAACTGCTGCAGGGGTAAGCAGCGCAACCGCAACTGCTTGGGCTAACCGGGTAGCACGACAAATTTTCACTTAAATATTCCTCTCAAAAGTTTTTTTGGTTAATGACAGATATGTGGTGTATCAAATTCCCTATTGATCACTGGAGAGACTGAAGATTTTCGCAACCCGCATCAGTTGTTCTCAAGTAATCCTCGGATTTTCAACCTTAACCCAAGTGGCTGTCAAGATAAAAAACAATCTATAATCAGACGCTTATATTAGTTTCGTATAATATTAAAATAACGCAAACTACTAATATATGCCCAAACAACTTGAAGGTATAGGAGGCGCTAAATGAGCAATGCCATTAAGTTAAGCCTAAGTGTGCGCACCACCCGCTTGCCGGGACGCCGTAAACCCATCCCTGGGGGCTTGACGACGGCGTTATCGGCATGGAAGTCGGTATATCTTGCTACGGGCAAAAAAAAAGCCCCTTGTAAGGGGCTTTTTTCATTCAGGCAGCAAATGTCGGGCTATTTTCCGCGCCCGACCAACCACTAGATGTAAAGAGTGATATCCGCGGTACCAGCAAATTCAAAAAACTTGGCAGCACCCGCAAACTCAACCCCTTCGATAAAGTCATTCTGATTAAAATCGAACAGGTCAACGGTCATCTGACAGGCAACCATTCTAACTTCGGCCTCCTGACAAAGCTCGCGCAACTCCTCAATAGAGGCGACCCCTTTTGATTTCATCTTTGACTTCATCATCGTGGTCATCATCCACTGCATACCCGGCAGCGCTTGCAGCAGCACGGGCATCGGCATCGGCATCGGCATACCTGGGTTACCAATAGAGGTCACCTGCAGATCGAGGTTTTTACGCAGACACTGCAGACCGTAAAAGGTAAAGAAGATCTCAACATCATAACCGAGCGCAGCTGCGGTTGAGCCAAGAATAAAGGGAGGATAGGCCCAGTCAAGCGTCCCTTTTGTGGCAATAATCGCCATCTTTTTTTGTTCAGACATATTCAATGCTCCTCAGTTAGAGTCAGGGTAGAATCAAGGCTAAGCAGCGCTTAAGACTTTTTAATTAAAAAGACGAATTTTCCAGCCTCTTCGCCGGACTCCAACAGCTCATTCCCTGTCTGATTACAAAACGCTTCAAAATCTTTTACTGAACCAGGATCTGTTGCAACGACCCGTAATACCTGGCCGACACTCAGCTGCGTAATTGCTTTTTTTGCACGTAGAATCGGCAGGGGACAGTTAAGTCCTGATGCATCGAGTTCTTGATCAAAGCTTGCCATATCGTGTTTCCTCTCTGTTGAAGGTGAAAAAATTAAACCCACTTCTTGCTAGTCGATCGTCTGCAGCAGCGTTGCTGCACTTCCATCAATCGGGGGTACGGTTTTATATGCCAATTAGCCTATGAACGCAAGTAAAAGAGTGGGGCGAACCCTACGTTGCAAGCCTTCATCACCGCTGCGGTTAGCCGCAAATAGGGCGCCACTTTGCGATGATATAACATTAATAAAAACTTACACTCCATTGAAATCAGTCGGCTATCTGATAGCCATTGCGTGCCCAGGCGACAATCCCGCCACGCAGATTTATCACATTATCGCTACCGTGATGTTGTGCAAAGGCACACGCCTGGGCAGAGCGTGCGCCAGTACGACAGTAGAAAACAACTGGCTTGTCTCGCGTCAACTGCTGTATCTGTAGCGGCAGCAGATGCAACGGAAGGTGGGTGGCGCCGGGAATAATGCCCTGAGCCACCTCGGCAGGGGTGCGAACATCCAGCAGGATAATCTCCTCACCGGTGGTTATCAGGCGCTGCAACTCATCAACCTCTATCTCCCGAATGTCAAACACCTAAAGTTGCTCCCTCAAAACTATCTGATTGAATGTAGTCATTGCGCCAGTCGCAGCGCTAAAATATTAGTAACGCCTAATATTGTACCCCCTGCGGAGGATTTTTCAAGTAAGTAAACAGACACATCATATCTACTCACTCTTTACGAAACAGAAACCCAACCCCATCTGAGACGCTTATGCGCTACTTTTACATCCTCATTTCCATGCTGGTCAGCTGTTCACTCCAGAGTGAAATTGCCCTGCCCGACCTCGGACGGCCAGCAACTGCGGTACTAAGCCAACAGGAGGCGGAGAAGATTGGCGCCTCGGTCTACCGTCAACTGCAACAGCAACAGCTCCTCTTTGAGGATGCCGTGGTCACCGCATATCTGCAAAAACTCGGGCAACGCCTGCTGCAGAGCAGCCCCTATGAACGCCAAAATGCGCAGCGCTTTACCTTTTTCATTGTTAACGATGCCACGATTAATGCCTTCGCCCTGCCCGGTGGCTATATTGGCATTCATACGGGGCTAATCACCGCCTGTAAAAACGAGAGTGAACTCGCCTCCGTCATCGCTCATGAGATTGCCCATATCACCCAGGATCATCTGCAGCGCCGCCTCGACGCGGCGAGCAGCAACCAACTACCGCTAACCGCAGCCATTATCGCCGCCATTGTCACCGGCCGCGGTGAAGTGAGTGAAGCCGTTATCGCTAGCGCCATGGCGAGAAATGTGCAGCAAGCGCTGCAATTTAGCCGCGATAACGAGCGTGAGGCCGACAGTGTCGGTATTAAGATTCTTGCCGCAGCAGGACTCGAGCCTGGCGCTATGGCGCACTTTTTTCAGCAACTGAGCAGCCAGAGTCGGCTCTATGGCACGATTGATGGATCTAGCTATAACTTCCTGCAAACCCACCCGGTGACCACCGACCGTATTGCAGATGCTCAGGGACGTGCCACACTACTTAAACAAGAGGGCAGCCAAAGTAACATCAAGCGTAACGATGATGAAGCGTTTGCTATTGCGCTTATCCGAACCACCCTGGCCTCTGGCACGACGACTGCCGTTAAACTTAATCTGTTCACTGAGGAGAGCCGCCCCGGCCGCTACGCACGGGCGCTGCTGCAGCAACAGCAGCGGGCGTTTAGTGAAGCGCTGTCACTGATTACCACAGTGGTAGAGGAGAAGCCTCATGAGGTGGCCTATCTGCTGCTTTATAGCGAACTGCTGCAACAGCAGGGTAATAGGCAACAGGCAATTAGCCTGTTGCAACAGGAGCTGACCCTAGCGCCGCACCAGTTTGAGCTCGGCATGGCGTTAGCCGATCACTTTATCGACCTGCCCGATTTAGCAAAAGCGAAGACGCTGGTGACTACGCTGCAACGGCATCACCCCGATAACCTTGCCCTGTTACAAAAGCTGGCGCAGATTGAGGGATTAAGCAACAACCCTGCTGCCGCTAATCTTGCCACCGCCGAAGCGCTTATCCTGCAAGGTGATCTCTTTAGCGCCTACCGACATCTTCTGGTTGCCCAGCGTCAGGCGGCGAATGACTTCTACCTTGCCAGTCGGATTGAGGCAAAAATCAGCCTATTGAAATCCTCTAAAGAGATTAGTGAACGCTAATATAATTAAATACTTAAAACGGCTTCATTTGATATTTACACTTGAAATAAATATCAGTTTAGATACCCTAGCTATCGCAGAATCACTAACGTATCACTGTTTGCAACTGCGAACCGGGCTTCCCCGATCTGCAAACCTAACCAACAGTCTGTTACCGACAGATTTTATTTACTGGAGAGCCTTACATGGATCTGAAACGCCGTCTTTTTCTCAAAGCCACCCTTGCGGGTAGTACCATTGCCGTTGCCGCCGTCGCCGGTCTTCTCAAACCGCAACAACTTCTTGCCGCCTGGCCGGAGTCGGCTTTTACCTCTAAATCGGTTGCTGACGCCCTGACTGCCATTGGTGGAAAAGCGGATCACAGCGCCTCCGCCAGCGTCACTATCACCGGCCCTGATGGCGGTATTGCGCAAAACGGTGCGATTGTGCCGATCACCATCTCCTCATCCATGGAAAATGTCAGCCGCATCTTCCTTGTTGTCGATGGCAATAGTTTCCCATTAACAGCCAGTTACGAGCTCCCCGCCGGCACCCTCCCCTTCATTACCGCCCGCATCAAAATGGGTAAAACATCCAATGTGATTGCCATTTGTGAGGCGGGTGGTCAACTGTTCTCGGCATCAACAGAAGTTAAAGTGGTCGCTGGCGGCTGCTAGTCGCTGCACTCCCCCTATCCACTTCATTCAGATATATTAAGGAAATCATAGAAATGAGTTCTATCAGAATCGTAGCAAAAGTAAAAAGTGATGGTGTCTGTGAGTTTAAGGCGCTAATGAAACATCCGATGGAGACAGGGCTGCGTAAAGATCCTGCCAGTGGTGAAATTGTTCCTGCTCACTTTATTCGCGAGGTGGTCTGTAAACATGGCGACAAGGTGATTCTGAACGCCAACTTTGGTATCACCATGTCCAAAGATCCGGTCATCTCTTTTCACTTCAAAGGAGCGAAAGCAGGCGATAAAGTGGCACTCTCCTGGGTTGATAATAAAGGCGAAAGCGAGTCTGAAGAGGGTGAGGTAAAGTAAAGCAACACC
>JADGBN010000024.1 GCA_015231435.1 Gammaproteobacteria bacterium | reverse complement strand
CATTCATCAAAGTGACGGCGAAATTATCACTGGCGGCAGCGCCTTTAATATCAAAGCCGAATCGTTAACGATGGGCAACTTTAGCGAAACCGAGTGCCGTGCACTCTACCAACAACATAGCGATGCCACCGGACAACTTTTTGAGCAAGCCATCTATCCTGAGCTTTGGCTCGATACCGCAGGTCAACCGTGGTTAGTGAATGCCCTGGCACAACAGATGACCTGGAAAGAGCAAACCCTGCGTGACCGCAGTCAAACTATCACCCTTAACCACTATTTAGCAGCGCGTGAGCGCCTTATTCAGTCGCGTGCCACCCACCTAGACCAGTTGTCTGACAAACTTAAAGAGCCGCGAGTCCACGCAGTAATTGCACCAATCCTCTCGGGAGAGGGGGTGCCGGAACAGCTACCGCTGGATGATATGGAGTATTGCGAAGATTTAGGACTAATTCGTCGCCGTCCCAATCTTATGATTAGCAACCGCCTCTATCAAGAAATTTTGCCGCGTGAACTCACCTACACCACCCAGGCAACGATCACCAACCAGCAAATCACCTGGTACCTCACCCCCGACCATCGCCTGAACATGGTCAAACTTCTGCAAGCCTTTCAACAGTTCTTTCGTGAACACAGCGACAGTTGGTTAGAGCGGTTTAACTACAAAGAGGCGGGGCCACAACTGCTGTTACAAGCCTTTTTACAACGGATAATTAACGGCGGTGGCCGCATAAACCGCGAATACGCCCTAGGCAGGGGACGCACCGACCTCATAATCGAATGGCCTGTAGATGAAGCAGCAGGCCTTTATGGTGAAATCCAACGTATTGTTATCGAACTAAAAATCCTCCGTGGTTCCCTTGAAACCACCCTAAATAAAGGCATTGAGCAGACCCGCACCTACGCCGATGGCTGTGGCGCCAACGAAGCGCACCTAATGATCTTCAACCGCAAACCGCAAATCAGCTGGGAAGAGAAGCTCTGGTACCTGCCACCGGACGGCGCTACAACCATTCACCGTTGGGGCTGTTAGGGTGGGGGGAAAGCTACCTCGTGCTGAAATCATTAGCACTAAAGGGATGGCGGTATCAGTGATGAGGTAAAATAGCGATCTGATAAGTAGCGGCGAGGAGCCTGCCCGTGCCTAGCGATAGAATTCGTGAAATACCCTATAACTACACCTCTTTTTCTGATCGGGAGATCGTTGTCCGTTTTCTCGGTGAGCCGATGTGGCTGTTATTGAATCAACTGCGCGGCGAGCGGGTGACTGGTCGTTCGGCACGAATGCTCTTTGAGGTGCTCGGGGATATGTGGGTTATTAGTCGTAACCCCTATATTCAGGATGATTTAATTGAGAACACCAAGCGCTGGCACCAGTTGGCAGGGGCGCTGCATCATCGTCTTGATCAAATTGTCGGACGTGCGGGGGGCAATGCGGCGGCGCTGGAGTTGGCGGCTGAGACACGCAAGGCGGTGCAGCGTTTTGAAGCCGCGATTTTACAGTTAAAGCAGGATCGCAAACGGGTGCTGCAGGCGCTCGCGGGGATGACTCATCGCGACAATATTCAGTTTGATGGGCTTGCCCGGGTGTCGCATGTCACCGATGCTTCGGACTGGCGGGTGGAGCTGCCGCTGGTGGTGATTACGCCTGATAGTGAGGAGGAGATGCAGCCGATTGTCATGGCGCTTATTGCTATCGGTTTAACGATTATTCCCCGTGGGGGGGGTACCGGTTATACCGGTGGTGCGGTTCCGCTTTATGCAGATAGTGCCGTTATAAATACTGAAAAGCTGGATCATATCGGGGTGATTGAACATCTCCCCCTCTCTGGCGTCGCCACGCCGGTACCAGTGATTGCGGTGGGGGCAGGGGTGGTCACCCGTCGCGTCTCGGAGTCTGCAGCCAGCGCCGCGCTTACTTTTGCGGTTGATCCGACCTCGCAGGACGCCTCGACTATTGGCGGCAATATTGCCATGAATGCCGGTGGCAAGAAGGCGGTGATGTGGGGGACGACGCTGGATAACCTTGCCTCATGGCGCATGGTGATGCCATCGGGGGATTGGCTGGAGATCGAGCGTCTTAATCATAATCTTGGCAAGATTCATCTGGTGGAGAGGGTTCATTTTCGCGTTAACCGCTATCGGGACTACTTTCATCACCTGTTGGAAAGTTATGAAATTAGCTTGAGTGCAGCGGAGTTACGTCGCCCGGGGTTGGGTAAGGATGTCACTAACAAGTTTCTTGGTGGTTTGCCGGGGGTGCAGAAGGAGGGGTGTGACGGGATTATCACCTCGGCGCGCTTTATTTTGCATCAGACGCCAAAAATCACCCGTACCCTCTGCTTAGAGTTTTTTGGGGATTTGAGCCGTGCGGTGCCGGCGATTGTCGAGACTAAAGCCCGCGTTGACAGGGTGTCGCAACTGCTGCTGACAGGGTTGGAACATCTTGATGCGCGTTATATTAAAGCGGTTGGATATGCGACCAAGGCGGCTCGTGCGGAGTTGCCGCGTATGGTGCTGCTGGCAGATATTGCGGTCGCCTCTGTAGCGGACGAGCCGCTGTTGCAACAGGCGATTAGTGACATTGTTGCCATTGCCACAGCGCGGGGCGGGGAGTGTTTTGTCGCCAGTAGTGCTGAGGCGCGTAAGCAGTTCTGGCTTGATCGGAGTCGCACCGCTGCCATTGCCGCCCATACTAATGCCTTTAAGGTGAATGAGGATGTGGTGATTCCGTTGGAGCGTCTTGCCGATTACAGTGATGGCATTGAGCGGATTAATATTGAGGAGTCAACGCGCAACAAACTGGAGATTGTCGCCGCGCTTCAGATAACGCTGGCGAGTGATGCGACACGTCGTATTATTGACCGGTTGGTCGCCCGTAGTGACGAAGAGCGAACGATAGTCAGCCATAAAATTAGCGCGGCGGTTGCCCATCTGGTAGCGGTTGAAGCGGGGTGGCAACAGGCATTAACCTCACTCGACAGCGAAGCTGCTGCGGTGATGCCTCTTCTTGGCGTCATGGGTGAAGTTAAAGCGCAAGGGACACTATTTCGTCATATTCAGCTGGGTGATCTGCGGATCTCGTTACGTCAGGCGGTGATGCAACCGCTGCGGGAGATTTTTAGCGGGCGCGAGTTGGTCGAAATTGTCACCGCGCTGGAAGCGGTTCACACGACGCTGCGCCGCCGCCGTATTTTTGTTGCCACCCATATGCATGCCGGTGATGGTAACGTTCATACCAATATTCCGGTTTATTCCAACGATTATCAGATGTTACAGCGTGCCGATACGGTGGTTGACCGGGTGATGCAGCTGGCGCAAGCCCTTGGTGGAGTGATCTCGGGAGAGCACGGCATCGGCCTGACCAAGATGCAATATCTTGCCCCAGAGGCGATAGCCGCCTTTCGCGACTATAAACAGCTCTGCGATCCGCAAGGACACTTTAATCGTGGCAAACTGTTGCCGGGCTCGGGGTTGGCGAATGCTTACACGCCGTCACTACAACTGCTGCAGCAGGAGGCGATTATTCTTGAAGCGAGTGATTTGGGACGCATTAACAGTGCGGTCAAGGACTGTTTGCGTTGTGGCAAGTGTAAGCCTGTCTGTACCACGCACGTCCCGCGTGCCAATCTGCTCTACTCGCCACGTAATAAAATTCTCGCCACGGGGATGGTGATCGAGGCGTTTCTCTATGAGGAGCAGACACGCCGTGGTATCTCGGTACGCCATTTTGATGAGATGAACAGTATCGCTGACCACTGCACGATCTGTCACCGCTGCGTTAAACCGTGTCCGGTGAATATCGATTTTGGTGATGTCAGTGTGCTAATGCGGCAACTGCTGCGTAAGGCGGGGCAGCGTGAATATGCGCTGGGAACGCGTGCTGCGGTCACTTTTCTTAATGCGGTTGAGCCGTGGGTGATTCGCACCATGCGTCTTGGGCTGATTCAGGGGGGCTATCTTGGGCAGCGTCTTGGGCACCGTCTGGCAACGGCGATGCATCTGGTGACCCCACATAGCCGCCCGGCAACCACCGTCACCAAGCCCGGGATGCAGGAGCAGGTGATTCATATGCTGCGTGATCCGCTACCCGGGCAGTTGCCAGCGAAAACGATGCGGGCGCTGTTGGAGATTGAGGATGCGAAAACCATTCCGATTCTTGCCGATCCGCACTGGCAGGGTGAGCGTCGCGATACCGTCTTCTATTTTCCCGGTTGTGGTTCGGAACGCCTGTTTAGTGATATTGGCCTGGCAACACTAGCGTTACTCTTTGAGAGTGGGACGCAAACCGTGGTGCCACCCGGTTATATCTGCTGCGGTTATCCGCAGTCGAGTATTGGTGATGAACCCACCGCGAAGCGGATTACCACCGAGAATCGTGTCCTCTTTCACCGTATTGCCAACACACTGAACTATCTTGATATTAATACGGTGGTGCTCTCCTGCGGCACCTGTCTTGATCAACTGCTGCTCTATAACCTTGGGCAGATCTTCCCCGATTGCCGGGTGATGGATATTCATGAATATCTTATTGAGCAGGGGATAAAATTGCAGGGTCGCCAGGGCGAGGCGGTGCTCTATCATGATCCCTGTCATAGCCCGATTAAGGGGCGTGAGGCGTTGCAGGTTATTCGGGAGGTAACGGGGCAGGCGGTGACGCTGACCGATCGTTGTTGTGGTGAGGCCGGCACTTTTGCCGTTTCACGCCCCGATATTGCAACCCAGGTGCGCTACCGTAAAGCGGAGGGGTTAGCCGCAGAGTTCGCAGGCGTAACGCCCACCGCACTCTATACCACCTGTCCTGCCTGTCAGCAGGGGCTTAATCGTTACCAGCCGCAGACAGGCTTAATTCCGCAATATCCAGTGGTAGCGATAGCGCAGGAGCGTGGCGGCGAGTTGTGGCAGCAGCGCTTTATTGAACGGGTTAAGGCGGGTGGGATAGATCGCGTACTGTTATGATTGCCCTGATGCAGCGAGTCACTTTTGCCCAAGTGGTGGTTGATGGTCTGGAGATCGCGGCCATTGCACATGGCGTTTTGGCATTTATCGGGGTTGAGCAGAGCGATGATTATGCAGCGGCCGATAAACTTTTACTGCGCTTGTTGGGTTATCGCATTTTTGCCGATGCAGCGGGCAAGATGAACTGTAGTTTGCAGCAAACAGGGGGTGGGTTGCTGCTGGTGCCGCAGTTTACCCTGCCGGCGGATACCAAAAAGGGGATGCGTCCTAGTTTTACTCGCGCTGCCGCGCCAGCGCAGGGGGCGAAGCTCTATCACTATCTACTGCAACAGGCAGAGCAGCAGTATCACACGGTCGCTTCAGGACGTTTTGCCGCAGATATGCAGGTGACGCTTTGTAATGATGGACCGGTGACTTTCTGGTTACAGGTTTAACTTGCAATGCTCTATCCGCAGTGAAACGGATAGAGCATCTGGGAGGGGGTTACTTCTTGGCTTGTGCGGCAACAAGTGCGTGCGGATCCATCACCTTGTCAGCCAGTGAGCTGGGGAGAATACGCAGTGCGGCGATGGCGACAGCGACCATAATCAGAGTGATTGCAACACCCATAAAGCCGAGTAGGAACTCCGCAAGGGTTGGAACGTAGCTATTTACGATTCCATCAGCAAAAGTACTGCTCACTTCATAGCCGGGGAAGTTAATCAGTGGATACGCCTGTCCGCCAATTAAAATGACATAGACCTGCGCCAAACCACCCAGCAGCACTAAGATTGCCGCAGCGGTTAGCGCGCTGCGATTCTGTCTGAATTGCGGAGCGTAGATAAGCGCCAAAGGAACCAGTGAGCCAATAATAATCTGCACTAGCCAGAAGAGCAGAGTAAAAATCCCACCATTCAAGAGAATGAAATGTTCGATACCGGTGTGCTCAGCGGCATAAAGATTGGTGAAGTGATAGACCATGACAAAGTAGAGAACGCTGGCGACAAAGACACCCAGAAGAGACTTGAGGCGGTTTAGCACATAGTCACCGACCTCTCGTCCCGTCAGCTGATAGGTTGCCAGCAGTACCAGAAGATAGAAGGCGAGACCAAAGGAGAAGGACATGACGACAAACATCGGTGCCAGAATAGCGGCGTCATAGGCTTGACGTGCAACCAGCCAGCCAAAAATCGAGCCAGTACCAGTCGTGAGAACCAGACGCCAGACAAAAGCGACAATACCGACCTGATCCTTGTGCTTGTTCATCCGTTTCTCTAGCATGGTCCAGAGATAGATGCCGACAATGAGCAGGAAGCCGTTATAGAGGATGACGTTCCAAGTGAAAATTGACTTAAAGTTAAAGGTGGTCATGGCGACCGCGAGACGGTCAGGACGACCTAAATCGAGCACCAGTACGGCAAGACCGCCAACTAACAGGGCGACAGCCAGCAGTGCTGAAAGGGGTGCGAGGGGTTTATACATCTTGCGCCCAAATACCGACCCGATGGAGGCGACATTCAGTGCGCCAGAGGCGGCAACAATCAGAAAGATGGCAAACACATGGGGCATCCCCCAAACAATCTGATTGTCCATTCCAGTGACCCAGTGACCATTATGCTCCATATAGAAGGTCGCCGCCAGACCAACGGCAATCATGCCGGCAAGCAGTAGTAGCAGTGACCAAAAGCCCTTGCCGTTTTCAATCTGTGTGTATGTCGTTTTCATCTTATTGTCCTGAATCTTCCCTTAGATGCCCTGATAACGTACACCAGTATTCAGACCAAGATCGGCCCTGATTTGAGTCGTCGCATACTTGGATACCCGTTTAGCCAGTTCGCTGTTTTGATCTTTCAGATCACCGACAAGAATGGCACCCTTGCTGCAAGCCTGGGCGCAGGCGGTCGTGCCATCGCCAGCATCGAGTTTGTGTACGCAGAGTGTACAAGCCTCAACACAGCCTTTGCCGCGTGGTGCATTTGACTTTTGATTGGTTAAAGTCTCATGCACGAATGAACGCGCCTTATAGGGGCAGGCCATCATACAGAAGCGGCAGCCGATGCAGAGATGACGGTCAACTAACACAATGCCATCCGCACGTTTAAAAGAGGCGGTGGTGGGGCAGACATCGACGCAGGGTGGATTAGCGCAGTGTTGACACATCATGGGCAGTGAGTGCAGCATGCCCGTCTCACTGTTTTTTAACTCAACCTTACGAATCCATTGCGCCTGCTGTGATGGCCGTGATTTGATTTCGTTACTGCCCCAGCCGTTTTCATCTTGGCAGGCGGTAACGCACTCGCTGCAGCCCTGTTCGCAAAGGGTGCTGTCAATTAACATTGCCCAACGTACCTTGTCGGTTGCACGCTCGTCTATATTACGCGCCTCTGCTGTCGTATAGAGAATAATGCCCGGCGCAAGGGTAAAGGTTGCCACCGCCGCCCCACCTTTGAGAAAGGCACGGCGATCCAGCAACGGCAGTTCACTGGTGTTGGCGGTTGTCTGATTATCATCAGGTCTATTCATCATTTGCTCTCCACGCTTATTGACCGTCCGGTTGAGCAGCATGGCAATCAAAACAGTCAAGTTTGACTCCGGCGTAGCTATGACAGTTATTACAGAAGTGCTGACTATTTGTATCATGCATATCTGTTGCAGCAGCATTTTGCGCCTTGGGTGCAACGTGGCAATCAAGGCATTTCTTTAAGCTGTAGGTTTCAGTACGCACTCCATAACGCATCGTCTCCACACGGTGGTGCTTAAGGTACTCCATGTGGTTACGACGCATATTGGGAACAGACTCTACGCACTGTTCACCTTTCAATGCCTTGGGAACAGAGGGTCCCTCAGCAACTGCAACGCCGCCGCTTACCAGTAACAGGGTAAGCAGAAGGAGGTGTGCCCCTTTTAAAAGATGTAATGTTGGTAGACTCATTCGGTCAGCCCCTGTTGCTTGTATTAGTCGCCCATACCCATGTCGATATATCCGGTCGGACAGACATCGGCACAGATATGACAACCGATGCAACGGGAGTAGTCCGTATAGACATAACGACCAGTGGTACTTTTGTCGCGTGGTGTTTTTAGTACCGCTGTCTGAGGACAGTAAACCACACAGTTATCACACTCAAAGCAGAGGCCGCAACTCATGCAGCGTTTGGCTTCGCTAATGACTTCAGCCTCACTCAGGGCAACCAGACGCTCCTGATAGTTACCGATCACATCACTTGAGTTCACCTCGATGGTGGTACGCTTGTGGCGTGGCGAGTACTCATAGTGACCAAGGAAGAGCATATCGGAGGAGATAATCTCGTGACCGGAACGATCTTCATAGTTATGCACCGCCCAGTCGCTTTCAGAGGTTCCGCGCAGACCGACATCAATCTCTTTTACCGTGTAATCGGTGCGTTTGTCAGACTCAAAACGCCCTGGCTCCTTCGCTGTTTCAACCAGTTTATCGAGCAGGTCAAAGTGGGTGACATCTACCTTTGGACGGAAGTCGGGTTCGATGTTTTTGAGGAAGTTATCAACGCTCTGTGCCGCAATGCGGGCATGACCGATAGCGGTTGTCAGCAGATGCGGGCGAATAATGTCGCCAATAACAAAGTGCTTTGGCTTGCCAGGAACCTGATAGTTCTTGTCAGAGTCAATAAGGTTACGCGAGTTGGCAAAATCTTCCATACCGTCAAGATTACCGGATTGGCCAATCGCCGCAACGATTAACTCGCAGGGAATGTCATACTCACTCCCTTCAATCGGGGTTTTGCCATCGTCATTTAGTTTAATAACGCGTAAGGCGGTGGCGCGACCTGCGGCATTTTTAACCACAGCAACGGGGCTCAACTGGCCAACAATTTCGACACCTTCGCGTGTTGCATCTTCAATCTCATGTTCGGCAGCGGGCATGTTGCTAATGGATGAGCGGGAAATCAGCATGACATCAGCACCCTGACGTGCAGCAGTAGAGGCGACATCGTGTGCAGTGTGGTTGGCAATGACATACTCAGGACGATCTTTTTCGTTTTCGACAGTAATGTGACCAAGACGACGCGCAACCGAGGCAACGTCAATCGAGGTATCACCACCACCGATAACCACCACCTTGCCGGAGACATGTTTCAGGCGACCCTGATTAAAGGCAGCAAGAAAGGCAACGCCGGTGATGCAGTTAACCGCATCAGCGCCATCAATCGGCAGAGGACGTCCCGCCTGTGCACCCAAGGCAAAGATAATCGCATCGAAACTCTTTTCGAGATCAGCCATGCTGATGTCTGTACCTACACGGGTTTTGGTTTTAACCGTTACGCCCATGTCGATAATGCGTTTAATCTCACCATCGAGCACATCGCGTGGTGTCCGATAGCCGGGGATACCGTAGCGCATCATTCCGCCCAAATCTTCATGAGCTTCAAAAATGGTGACTGCATGACCCATGCGGCGCAACTGATAGGCTGCAGCAAGTCCGCCAGGGCCAGCACCAATCACGGCAACGGATTTACCTGTATCCGCACCAGAGGCAAAGGTAAAGCCGCGCTCTAGCGCCTGATCGCCAATGTACTGTTCGACGGAGTTTATACCGACATGATCTTCAACCATGTTACGGTTACAGCCATCTTCGCAGGGCGCCGGGCAGACACGTCCCATAATCGAGGGGAAGGGGTTAGACTCAGTGGCACGACGGAAGGCATACTCCTGCATGGTAACACCTTCACCCACAGGCTTTTCCACGCCGCGCACAATATCGAGCCAACCACGGATGTCATGTCCTGAAGGGCAACTTCCCTGACAGGGCGGGGTTCTGTTGACATAAGTTGGACACTTGTGTGTCCAGCTCGCTTGCCAGATCTCTTCATTCCACGGAAGGTGCTCATTATCGCCATCTTTATAGCGGCGAAAGTTAAACACCTGTTTCATCTCATTGCTGGAGGTTGCCATCGATTATCTCCTGTCGTTTAATCTTGTGTGCATTCGTTGCGGTAAATTAACTAAATCGTTTTTTTGGCCACAAGGCCAGACCCGTCAAGCAGCTAGCTTTTTGATCGCATCAGAGTCAACTGTTACTCCTCATCAAGCTCCTCCTCCTGAGTCGACCCCGTCATGACCAGCGCCTCACTCACCAATTGATGAGTGCTGACAATCATATCCATGGGGAACTTGTAGTAGGGAAGGATTTTGGCAAACTGTGCTTTACAGATAGCACAAATAGCCGCAAGGTGAGTGACACCGTGATCCTTAACCACTTCGTTAAGTGCTTCCATACGCGGCAGAGCACCCTTGACACGAATCTCCATTAAATCATCAGTCAACAGACCACCACCACCACCGCAGCAGTAGGTCTTCTCTTTAATGGTGTCCGGATCCATGTCGTAGTAGTTATTGCAGACCGCCTTAATAACATTTCGCGGAATATCAAACTGGCCACCGGGGTAGTTACCCATACGGCTGCCACGCGCGACATTACATGAGTCGTGAAAGGTAACCGTGCGCCAGTCCGTCTGGCTTTTGTCAAAACGGAGCTTACCTTTTTGAATTAGATCCCAAATAAATTCACAAATGTGTTGCGGAATGGGGTAATTATGGTCAAGCTGTTTTTGTAGCGCTTGAGCATAGGGTTCATCACCACCGGAACCGATGCCGGCCGTGGTGTTCCAGAAGCTATAGGCAACCCGCCAGGCGTGACCACACTCGCCGACAATAATACGCTTAACGCCCAGATCCAGCGCTGCCTTGCGAATCCGTTCAGCGACCACCTTCAGGTTGTCATAACTACCGATAAACATCGAAAAGTTAGCAGCCTCAGAGGCGTAGGAGCTGAGTGTCCAGTTAACACCGGCTTCATGGAAAACCTTGGCGTACCCCATTAGGCCATCAATGTGAGGTTCAGCAAAGAAGTCAGCAGAGGGGGTGATGAGAAGAATATCTGCGCCTACCTTATCGATAGGGATCTTCACCGGCAGTCCGGTATCCTCTTCAATCTCCTCCTCAAACTCACCCAAAGTGGACTCAAGTGCCTTACCTGGAAGCCCGAGGTTGTTACCAATGGTCTGGAGTTTGCCGAGTATTTCGTTACAGTATTTCTGACCATAACCGATGGAGTCCATGATCTCTCGTGCGGCCATGGAGATCTCTGCGGTATCAATGCCGTAAGGGCAAAAAACCGAGCAGCGACGACACTGTGAACATTGATGGAAGTAGCTATACCACTCATCAAGCACTTCACGGGTCATATCGCGGGCACCAACGAGCTTGGGGAAATATTTCCCTGCTAGGGTAAAGTAGCGGCGATAGACACTGCGCATTAAATCCTGACGCGCAACCGGCATATTTTTGGGATCGGCAGTCCCTTGAAAGTAGTGGCACTTGTCGGTACAGGAGCCACACTTGACGCAGGCATCCATATAGACTCGCAAGGAGCGGTAGCGGTTAAGCAGATCGCCCATTTTGGCGATTGCCTTCTCCTCCCAATTCTCAACCAGTTCACCAGGAAAGCCTAACTGCTCCTGATGGTTTGGCTTGGCAAGAAAAGGCTTTAAATGGGCTGTCGCACCCTCTTGCAGTGGGATGGGGGCGCCAGGATATTCACGATACTCAGGAACTTGGAAATCGGCCACGCGATTCTCCTTAGACTAGGGTGAATTACAGCTTATCCAGATTGCGTGTCCAAGGAGCGGTGTGACGCTGCTCACGAGGATTATCAATCTGGTTGCGTGTTGGGCTGAAAAATATCCCAGGCGCATGCAGAAGCTTGCTGAATGGGAAGATGATCATCAGGGTTGCTACCAGTAGCAGATGCACTAATAGCGGGAAATCGAGGGGGAGGTCATGAATCGAGAAGCCAAACAGACCAAGGATAAAGGTTTTCAGCATCACAATATCGGTGTGGCTGATGAACTTCATCATCATTCCCGAGAAGCCAATCATCACCAAGAGCAGAAGAATCAGATGATCAGAGGGGTTGGTGATGTAGCGAATACGCTCAACTACGATACGGCGTGTCCAGAGGCCAATTAAGCCGATAATCATCATAAAGCCACCGGCAACTCCCAAGGGTTGCATGACCATAATGATGGTAGGAACATCTTCAATAAAATAGCGCAGGTGACGAATGGTGACCAACGCCAAACCGACATGGAAGAGGTAGCCAAAAATCCAAATCCAGCGATTGGACTTAAACAGGCTTTCAAATACCAGAACCTCGCGCGCCATACGGAAAACGACACCCGTTGCGGTTGTTGGTGCAGGGGTGGTGGGGATCTTTAACGGAGCTGGCGTATTCCAGTACTGGCGGATCTTCATGACCATGCCAACGACAAAAATAACCGTGGCAACGTAGAAGAGAAGTGCATAGAGCACTGACATCAAATGATCCTCCAATTCAAACAAAGTAGAACCGATATTGCAGGGGAGTGTTACACCCCCCTGCGATGAACAAACTTAGATACAACCGGTAGGCTTAGGAAGACCGGCAATTTTACAGGCCTGTTTTGCAGGTCCGTAGGGGAACAGCTCATAAAGGTATTTGCTGTTTCCTTTCTCTTTGCCGAGTTTCTTGCCAATTGCCTTGGTCAGTACACGAACTGCAGGGGCAATCTGATACTCGTCATAGTACTCGCGCAGAAAGTCGATCACTTCCCAGTGGCTTTCGGTCATCTCGACACTCTCAGACTTCGCCAGTTCGACCGCAGCATCACGAGTCCATTCGTTGAGGTTAAGCAGATAACCCTCTTCGTCTGTCTCTAATTCCTTACCGTTAATATTCAGTGCCATATTTGGATCTCCTTAGTTTTGAGGTTAATAAATAAAACTTACAACCAGCTTTGTAGCTTTTCGTGATCACAGGTGAGATCGACAAAGCCGTTATAATCGATAAGCGTGATGCCATCCATCACCTTATCTGCAATACCACGGGCATTGACATCCGCACTTAACGCATAGATGCTGTTTTTCGCCATCGCAGCTTTAATATCCGCTGCAATCGAACTATTGGCAATGACGCCATAAACACCATCTTCGATGAGGAGAATTGCACTTCCTTCCTTGGCACAAGCAAAGCAACTCATAAGCGAGTTTTTCTCAAACGGTGATTTATTGATGATATGTAACATGGTTAAAATCTCCCGCCTAGAAGCTCAGTACAACGTCATTCTCTTCCATCAGATCGGCTATTTGAGCACGATCTACTATGATGATAGAGTCCTTTTCTGCGTAATCTTCGTCTTCATCTTCCCACACCAAGTGTTGCAGGTCGTCAAGGCTCAAACCACGCTCATCGAGTGATTGCTGATCAACGTAAATTTTGTTGACTTCATAATCACCCAGTGCCATGTAGGTCGGTGAAAAGTTTTTGTTGTCTATAGCAGTGGTGTTCTGCCCCTTAGCGAGTTGAAAAACACCATCGTCCATAAACAGCAGGGTGACATCCTGTTCGAATGCCGCACCAATCAGTACAACCTCCAACGACTCCAGCGCATAGACGGTTCCGTAAGGTGCCTTGCGATTGACGTAGAGTAATTTTTTGATACTCATAGTGAATTAGCTCCTAGTCGCCAAAGACTACCAGTCGATCCGACTGAATAGCACCTTCGATAAGTTGTCCAAGACCTGAGATTCGAAATCCAGGGGCCAGGTTATCAGCATCCTTGCCGTTACGTCTTGACTCATCGGCGTCAGCGATACCGCGGCGTTGCGCCGCAGCAACACAAACGACCATATCAAGATTGTACTTGGCGGCAAGCTCACTCCAGCGTTTGATAACATTACGGTCATCCTGTGGCGGAGTGGTCAGGCGGGTCGCATTATTCACACCATCATGGTAGAAAAAGACACGGAATATCTCGTGACCCTTCTCCAGTGCAGCCTTGGTAAATTGATAAGCTGTATCAGAGGCCTGATGCGTATAGGGCCCTTCACTTACCTGTATTGTAAATTTCATAAATCTAACCTGTGGGTTGGAAGCTAGAAACGGATATGTGCTGAGGCGTTCAAATTGGCACGCCCACCACGCCAGTTATCAATGTGATACTTGGTGAAGGGGAGACCCGTTTTTTCGAAGAACTGCGGCCAGCCAAGACGCTCTGCCCATTCGCCCATACGCTCCCAATCCTTCGCATCCTCTTTATAGGCTTGGAGGATCTGCTTAACCACGGCACCAACCTCAGGCCAACGTGGGGCGTTATTTGGCAGACCAGCGGCAACCAACTTGTGGAAGCTCGGTTTGCTGCGGGTGCTGGAGTGTTTACCACCAACCCAAACGGCAAACTTGGAGTGCTCAGGGTCGTTAATCTGCATTGGTGGGCAGGGTGGGAAGCAGGCGCCACAGGCGACACATTTCTTCTCGTCAATTTCCAGTGAGGGCTTGCCGTTAACCATTGCTGGGCGAATTGCCGCAACTGGGCAACGTGCGACAACCGAAGGACGTTCGCAGACGTTGGCAACGAGGTCGTGGTTAATTTTTGGTGGTTTGGTGTGCTGAATATTAATCGCAATATCACCTTGACCGCCACAGTTAATCTGGCAGCAGGAGGTGGTGATATGGACGTGGTTTGGCATCTCCTGGTTTCTGAACTCATCAATCAGTTCATCCATTAGTGCCTTTACTGCGCCAGAGGCATCGGTACCAGGAATATCGCAATGCAACCAACCTTGGGTGTGTGACAGCATCCGTACTGAAGGGCCGGTGCCACCGACGGGGAATCCTGCCTCTTCGCACGCCTTAATGAGTGGTGCGACTTTGCTTTCGTCAGCAACCATAAACTCTAGTGCAGAGCGCATGGTGAAACGGATAAAGCCGTCGGCATAATCATCGGCAATTTTGGCGATATTGCGCACGGTGTGAACATCCATCTGACGGCAAGAGCCAGCTTTTACTGTCCAAATTTTGTCGCCACTTTTAGCAACATGCAACAGCACACCATTCTGTGGACGCTCATGGTAGGCCCACTCTCCATAGTTGTTCTTTAATACGGGGTGAAGGTAGGGTTCCCAGTCCGGAACGCCAGTCTCATCAGGCATACGTGGTGCAGACATATTTTATCTCCAGATTTGTGTTGCAGTTTTTGGTTTGCCCTGAAGCGGTACGACCGCTTCAGGGCTGTTTTGCTTTAGTGATGCCGGTTTATCAGGCTTTACGCTCTTCCCACTTGGCAACTTCCTCATCCCAGCCATCCATACGGATATAGGGGTTGGTGCGTGGTTGACTGATCTGGTTAGGATCGATTTCGATCTCAATGCCTTCAAGATAGTTGGCAAGACCGATACGGTCGATCATCTCGCCGCAACGCTCATGCTCAAGGGCATTTTCTGCAAAGAAGTCAATCATGCGGCCAGAGATCTCTTCGAGTTCGTCCATCCCTTCCTGGGTATCCACCTTCATGAAGGGAACAATAACGGTACCGAAGGTATCACCAATTTTCAGGGTACGCTTACCACCGACAAGAATCATAATGCCCTTGTCATCGCCAGGAGAGAGGGCTTTGGTCATCACGTTAATACAGTGCATACAGCGCACACAGTTTTTGTTATCAACATCAAGGGTGTCGTCATCATTCAGTGCCAGCGCATTGGTCGGGCAACGGGTGATAACGTTGTCGATAATGTACTTGCGCCCTTTTTGGGCAACGTAGGCTTTTACTTCGGCCTGGTCAACCTTCATATCGTCACGCCATGTACCGATAACCGCTTCATCGGCACGTTGAGTGGCGTTAGAGCAGTCGTTAGCGCAGCCGGAGAACTTGAACTTCCACTTGTAGGGCAGGGCAGGACGGTGCATATCGTCAAGGAATGCGTTAATCATCTGACGGTGCGCCGCATACTCGTCGTAGCAGGAGTGCTCGCAACGGGCGTGGCCAACGCAGGAGGAGGCGGTACGCAGAGCAGGACCGGCGCCACCCATGTCAAAGCCCATCTCGTTAATCTCATCAAAGCAGGGTTGCACATTTTTGGTGCTGCAACCTTGCAACATCAGATCGCCTGACTGGCCATGCATACAGAGCAGACCAGAACCATACTTCTCCCAGACATCACAGAATTGACGCAGCAGGTCAGAGGTGTAATGGAAGCCAGGAGCCGGTTGAATACGCAGGGTATGGAATTCGGCAGCGGCAGGGAAGAGGGGCTTTTTATTGGCGTCCATTAGTTCAGTGAAACGGGGAATAACGCCACCGCCGTAACCGACAACACCAACGGTACCGCCTTTCCAGTAACCTTTACGGGTTCTGTAGGAGGTTTCAAGTTGGCCGAGTAGGTCGACCATCATATCGTTATCCTGTGCAAGGCGTTTAATACCTGTCACAAAACTGGGCCATGGGCCGGTCTCTAACTGGTCTAGCAGTGGTGTAGCGTGCATCTGTTTTGCCATAATTCTTGACTCCTGAGTTGCAACTCGAATAGTGGTTTGGGGAGGGGACTGATAGGTATCCTGCTCCTTGAATCTTGCATTGGCGCCACAAAATTCTCTGGCTCTCCAATATGAGGCGAATTTTAGGGTTTGCTTATGACCCAATAGAATCTTTCCATTGGGGGGGGGATCGTCTCTTAAGCTATCCCAAAGGGGATAGACGCGCAGGTGTGCTTGACCCTCATGATATCCCTTTTAATTACATTAAGTTACATAAAAACATTAGCTAACATCATTAATCTGATGTAGTTTTTTAACTCTGCTGCAGTGATGGCCAAGTTCTTCTCTGGCAATCGATTATCTCTACCCGGTTGAATCGCTCTTGGTTTAGCCCTACCTTGTGCAAAGCCCTACAATCGACCGGAGTTAGCTAACCATGCTCAACCTAAGTGAAGTACTGCTGCAAAATCCGCAACTGGAATCTTTTGATGAGTTGGCGGATCTGATTCGTGTTAAAGCGAAAGAGGAGATCTTTTTTCGTATTGATGTTAAGCCACAATTTTTTGATACCCCTGACAATTGGGAAGATCGGCTTGAGGCGATGTTCAGCTAATGCGTGATTATCTTCGTGTCAATGAGGTACAGGGAGCGGAGTGTGCAGCGGATGCGACACCCTCCCATGCGGCGCTGGAGGGGCAGATCCAGCAGTTGGAGAGCGAGATTGCGCAAGTTGCCGCATTGGACTCCTTAACCGTACAGCAGAAGTATCTGAAAATAGCCTATTTGCGACTCGATCAGGGTGATGCGATGGCAGCAACAGCGATTGCGCGCGAGGTCTTTACTGCTGCTATGGCATCAATGTGGTGGCAGGAGGCGACGGAGGCGTGTGATGTGCTGTTTCAGGCGCAGGAGGGTAATGCCGCTGTTAAGGCGCTGGCGCATGGTATCTGGTTAGGCGTGACCTTTCCGATTGATGCTGAGCTCTCGGTGGCGATGTTACAACATCTAATCGATGAGACACCCGACAACGCCGATGGTGCTGCGGTGGCGGCGGCTGTTGCCTGTTATCTTGTCGATTTGCGGGTGAACGACACCGAGAAGCGCGATGATCTTATCTTTTTTACCACCCAGTTGCTTGGCCAAGTGGCGCGACGTCATAGTCAAATAGATGAGCAGGAGCTCTTCAATTTTTGGGTCGAGCGTATGCAACTTGATGATCCGACGAAATTTCTGCCGCGTTTGGCGACTATTCTAGATGTTCTGGTGGCAGGTGACTGGTGGTTTGACCGCGATGCCCTGCGCGACCTGATTCCTGAGGAGGGGTAGGATGACGCTATTATGGGAAGAGCCGCATGGTGAGGCGATTACTGTTGTTCCCGATACTGTACAGGATCTCTCTTTTACCATCGAAGCAAGCGCGGTACGCATTGATCATGCAGAAGCGCTCTATCAGGCCGTTGTCAGCCATCTTCCCTGGTTTGCCGATACACCAAACTGTGCCTTACATCTGATTCATGGTGGTGAATCGGGGAATGGCTGGCAGCGTCCAGATGGTGACGATGCGGTCATCCAATTATCACGACGTACCCGTTTGCGGCTGCGACTGCCCAAGGAGCGGCTGGCAGACGCACGCGTTTTAGAGGGAAAAACCCTCTCCTTGGATGGTTACCCAGTGCAAGTGGGAACCGCCTCGGAGCGCCCTCTTGCCCTGACATCGGCGCTCTATAGTCGTCATGTGGTCGATGTGCATGATGATGAACCGCTCTTTTTGCAGCAGGCGATTGCGCAGTTGCAGGGGTTGGGCTTACGCATTGTCAAAATAGTCGCAGGGCGGGCGCATCGGTTACAAATCGGCAATGAGCGTCTGACCACCCGTAGTCTGTTTATCGCCGATATGCGCTTAGAGGATGCAATTTTATTGCAACAGCAAGGTTTGGGGTGCCATCAGCGGCGTGGTTGCGGTATATTTATCCCCCATAAGACCCCATACTCCATCTCCCGGTAGGGTGGGGCAAGCGGTTTTAGGTTGCTGAAAGTTTATTACTATTTTTTACAACACATTGATCTAAAAAGGAGATTGATATGGGTTATGAGTTAAATGGCAAAACACATGAAGCCACAGCAAATGGTTATTTGGTTGATCAGGACGCGTGGTCACCGGAGTTGGCTGCGGTGATTGCTAAGGCACAAGAGGTTGAATTAACTGAAAAATCGTGGGATGTTATTAATTATCTGCGCGATGAGTATTTTAACAACAGTGCGAATCAGCCGAACGAGCGTCATATGATTAAGCACTTTAAAGAGGTGTGGACCGATATGGCCACCGTCGACTCCAAGTCTCTCTATATGCTCTTCCCGCGTGGGCCGGCCAAGCAGGCAGGGATGATTGCCGGTCTGCCGGAGACCAAACGTAAGGGCGGATACTAAGCGTAGATTGGTCTCTCTCTGGCAATAGCAGCGCACCCCTTGCGGGTGCGTTGCTGTTTTAGCCGTGCGAATTTCTGGAGCAGGCAATGGCAATGCGATTAAAGAGCAAGTGGCACAAGAAAGGGCCAAAGGCACTCGATGATGTGGCGGTTACCGCCGGTTATATCGCCTTCAGAGTGGCACGATCAACGGTTGACGAGATGTATGGCAAAGGGTTTAATTTTGCGACGCCACAGGCGCTTTATGAGGCGATTGGTGAGTTCTCCTTCTTTCTGCTGCAACTGGCAGGGGTTCAGGCTTATCAGCAGCTGGGTGAAGCGGCCTTCGCCCCCTTTGTTCAGGTGATGGCGGGTAAAATTGCTGACACCCTTGCTGACAATCAGGAGGAGGGTGTTGCGCCACAGGCGCGCGAGCAGTTGATTGCCAAAATTAATCAGCGTCTTGCCGCCTATGCGGAATTTGACTATCCCAATGGTGCGGTCAGTTATCCTGCGTTGCGCTATCTCGGGCATGTCATGGAGGAGGTTCTCGCTATCGCGGATAACCGCTGGCTGGCGGAGCAGGTGGTAGAGGTAGAGGCGCCGGCGATGATTAAACAATTTAATAAAGGGCTGGCTGACCTTTTTGCCCAGTATGACGGCGCTGCGGATCTTGACGCTCATCAGGAAAACCTGTGAAACCACGCTTTATCACGCTTGAGGGGGGGGAGGGCGCCGGTAAAACGACCAACCTTCGTTTTATCGAGGGTTGGCTGCAAGCGCAGCAGATCCCGTTTATCGTGACCCGAGAGCCCGGCGGTACACCGCTGGGTGAGCAGTTGCGGGCGTTACTATTGCAACAGCCGCAGGGGAGTATTACCGCCGAGGCGGAGCTGTTAATGATGTTTGCGGCTCGTCATCAGCATCTTCATGATCTTATATTGCCCGCATTAAAGCGCGGCGAGTGGGTCGTCTGTGACCGTTTTATTGATGCCTCCTACGCCTATCAGGGTGGTGGCCGGGGCTTATCCGTGCAACATCTTGACTACCTTGATCGCTGGTTGCTGGCAGATGTGAATATTGATTGCACTATCTACCTTGATATTGATGTCGCCTTGGGCATGCAGCGGGTGCATCAACGCGGCGGGCTAGACCGTTTTGAACAGGAGTCGATCTCCTTTTTCACTGCGGTACGACACGCCTATCAACAACGTGCGGCCGCCTCACCTGAACGCATGGTGATGCTTAATGCCGCCGCGCCGCTTGACGTGGTGCAGCAGCAGATTGTTGCAGCACTGCAAACGTTGTTAAGGGAGCCATGAGTTCAGCGCCGCTCACCTTTCCCCTACCCTGGCAGCAGCGACAGTGGCAGCGCTTAACCGGGCTGGTTGCACAGCAACGTCTGCCCCATGCGGTGATTCTCTCCGGTAGCGAAGGGTGCGGTAAAAGTGGTTTTGTTGAGGCGCTGGTCGGCTATCTGCTCTGCTGCGCACCGCAGATTGCTGCTGAAGGTGTCGCAATCCCCTGCGGCCAGTGTGACAGCTGCCGTTTTATGGCGGCGGGAAATCATACCGATCTGGTCTGGTTGCAGCCGCAGAGCAAGGCGGAGGAGGAGCGCAGCAAGGGGTATCTGGATGTCGGTATGGTGCGCCGGGAGATCGATCCGCAGCGCGAAATCTCGGTGAACGGGGTGCGTGAATTAATTGATTTTCTGGGTCTCTCGGCACGTCTTGGCAGAGGTAAAGTGGCCGTGCTGCTGCATAGTGAACGGCTAAATTATAATGCTGCCAATGCGCTGTTAAAGACGCTGGAGGAGCCCTCAGCGTCAGCGACGCTTTTTCTCGTAACCAGTGAACCGGATCGCTTGCTGCCGACCATTCGCAGCCGCTGCCAGCACTATACGCTGCAGCTGGATAGTGATGCTTTGGCTCAGGCAGCCGCGTGGCTGCAGTTACAGAGTGGGGCGACTGCCACAGTAGTTGCTGATGCACTGCTGCTGGCGGCCGATGCACCGCTAAAGGCATTAGCGTATCTGGAGGCTGACAGGGCGGCTGCGATCACTGCCTATGTAGATACCTTGTTGGCTTTGCGTGAGCAGCGGCTTAATCCGCTTGCGGTGGCGGCCGACTGGTCCGCCAAGGGGGGGGAACCGCATCTTGGCTGGTTTTATCTGTTAATGTTGGCGGTCACCCGGCAGCGTTTCACCCAAGGCCAAGTGGTGGGGCAGTTGACGCCGCAGCTGCAGGCGAGTTTGGCGACGGTCGCCGCAGTGCCGTGGTTTGGTTTTACCGAGAAGTTACAGCTAACTATCGAGCGCTGGCCGCAACGCCGTGCTAATCGACAGTTATTGCTGGAGGAGTTGCTTCTTTCGTGGCAATATCTGTAACCGACCTGTTTTTACTGGAGAACAACAATGAGTGACGGTGCAACACAAGGGGGAATGCTGAATATTCACATTCCTGAAAAGAGCATTCTCTACATGGCCTATATGCCCTTTTTAAAAAATGGCGGAATCTTTATTCCGTCACAAAAGCGTTATGAACTTGGCGAGGAGATCTTCCTTTTTCTAACCCTCATTGAGGATAAAGAGAAGATCCCGGTTGCCTGCAAGGTGGTCTGGATGACCCCAAAGGGCGCCCAAGGGGGAAAGAAGTTTGGTATCGGTGTTGAATTCAATAAAGAGAGCAGTAAGGATATTTGCGGCAAAATTGAGACCCACCTTGCCGGGGTGCTGAAGTCTGATCGTGCCACCTACACCATGTAGGGTGATGCGGCGAAGATGTTTACCGATTCACATAGTCACCTTGATCGCGTTGACCTGAAACCGTTTGCCGGTTCGATGGCAACGGCGATGCAACATTTTCGTGCAGCAGGTCTGTCACAACAGCTTTGTGTCGGTATTCATGCCGCTGCGCTACCCGAGGTTCTGCAACTGGCGAGCGACTATGATGATATCTACGCTTCGGTAGGTATTCACCCAAACGAAAAGTGGCAGGAGAGTGGTGAGATCACTCAGGCCGAGCTATTAAACTGGGCTAATCATCCCCGTGTGGTCGCCATTGGCGAGACGGGTTTGGACTACTTTCGGCAAAAGCGTGGCAGCGACTTAAGCTGGCAGCAGCAACGTTTTCGCACCCATATCGCTGCCGCGAAAGTCTGTGGTAAGCCATTGATTATTCACTGTCGCGAAGCGAAGGACGATACGCTTCGCATTCTCCAGGAGGAGAACGCTGCCGCTGTGGGCGGGGTGATGCACTGTTTTGTCGAGGATTGGGAAACGGCAGCCGCCGCACTGGAGATCGGATTTTATATCTCCTTCTCGGGGATTATCACCTTTAACAATGCCGCTGAACTTTGTGAGGTGGCGGCTCGGGTTCCCGAGGATCGCCTGCTTATCGAGACCGACTCACCCTATCTCACCCCAGCCCCTTTTCGTGGTGACAGTAATACCCCCGCCCATGTGCGCTATGTGGCGGAGAAGTTGGCAGCGGTGCGGCAGTGCACGGTTGCCGAGGTGGCAGCAATAACCACTGCCAATTTCAACACCCTTTTCAAGATTGCAGCCTAAGGTTGCGTGAACTCCCCCTCCATTTGCCCCCCACTGAGGTTTGTTATGCAGATTTTTCCAGGCACAGCCGCGCTCTCTACTTTTCGCCAACAGCGATTACTGACACAGCTACAGGCGGTCGTTGCTGGGATAACGGCGGTTGAGGCAGAGTTTCTCCATTTTGTCGCCAGTGCTGCGCCGCTAACCGAGGCAGAGGCGCGTCTGCTCACGCAACTGTTGCACTACGGGGCGCAGGAGGCGGTAGCTGCGCTACCGGTGAATGGCAGTGAATTTCTCGTGGTGCCGCGTTTAGGCACCATTTCACCGTGGTCAACGAAGGCGACCGATATTGCCCATAATTGTGGTCTCTCAGGCGTTGAGCGTATTGAACGCGGTGTGCGTTATCGGGTCAATGTGACGCTTGATAGTCTGCAGTGGCAGGCGCTGCTTCCCACTCTGCATGACAGGATGACCGAAACCGTGCTTAAGAGCTCGGCAGTGGTCGATATCGACGGTAAACTTTTTGCCAGCCATACCCCAGCAGCGCTGCGTCGTGTCGATATTTTAAACGGTGGTGCAGAGGCGTTACGTCGCGCCAACCGTGAGTGGGGTTTGGCGTTGGCAGAGGATGAGATTGACTATCTGATCAGCAGTTTTACAACGCTGGGAAGAGACCCTACTGACAGCGAGTTAATGATGTTTGCTCAGGCAAACTCAGAACATTGTCGCCATAAAATATTTAATGCGGATTGGGTGATTAATGGTGAGGAGCAGTCACAGTCGCTCTTTGCGATGATTCGTCATACACATCAGCACCATCCCCATCGCACCCTCTCGGCCTATAAAGATAATTCGGCGGTGATTGCTGGCTCTGCTGCCGAGCGTTTCTATCCCGACAGTGATGGCTACTACCGCCCGCATCGTGGCGAAGTGGCGATTCTAATGAAGGTGGAGACCCACAACCACCCGACGGCGATCTCCCCTTTTGCCGGGGCTGCGACCGGCTCTGGGGGGGAGATTCGTGATGAGGGGGCGACGGGACGGGGCTCTAAACCCAAAGCGGGCTTAACCGGTTTTTCGGTCTCCAATTTGCGTCTTCCAGGGGGGGAGCTCCCCTGGGAGCGGGATTATGGCAAACCGGAACGTATTGTTTCGGCACTGGAGATTATGCGTGATGCCCCGATCGGTGCAGCGGCATTTAACAACGAGTTTGGTCGCCCTGCGATTTGTGGCTATTTTCGCAGCTACGAACAGTTGGTTGAGATTGGCGGGCGGCGTGAAGTTCGTGGTTATCACAAGCCAATAATGCTTGCTGGCGGGGTGGGCAATATGGCCCCCGACCATGTCGAGAAGGGGACGATTCCTGCGGCAGCAAAGCTCATTGTTCTTGGCGGCCCGGCGATGTTAATTGGCCTTGGCGGCGGTGCTGCCTCATCGATGAACTCGGGAAGTTCATCAGCTGATCTCGATTACGCCTCGGTACAGCGCGGTAATCCCGAGATGCAGCGCCGCTGTCAGGAGGTGATTGATCGCTGCTGGCAGTTAGGGGAGCACAACCCCATCATTTCGATTCATGATGTCGGTGCCGGTGGACTGTCGAATGCGATGCCGGAACTGGTGAACGACTCAGGGCGAGGTGGCCATTTTCAACTGCGGCAAATTCCCAATGATGAACCGGGTATGTCGCCGATGGAGATCTGGTCTAACGAGGCGCAGGAGCGTTATGTCTTGGCGATTGATGCTGCAGATCTGGACGCGTTTGCTGCCATGTGCCAACGTGAACGTTGCCCCTATGCAGTGATTGGCGAAGCAACTCCTGACGGGCGACTGCGTCTTGATGATACTTTGCTGGGAGAGCAGCCTATCGATATGCCGCTTGAGGTGCTGCTTGGTAAACCGCCAAAAATGGTCCGGCGTGTGACGCGGTTACCGATGCATGGGCAACCCCTTGAATTGTCAGATTACTCCCTTGCTGAGCTTATAGAGCGCCTGTTGCGTCTGCCAACGATTGCTGACAAGAGCTTTCTGATTACGATTGGTGACCGTACGGTGACTGGACTGGTCAGCCGCGATCAGATGGTTGGGCCGTGGCAGGTACAGGTGGCTGATTGTGGGGTGACCGCCAGCGATTATAGTGGCTATCGCGGCGAAGCGATGGCTATCGGGGAGCGAACTCCCGTTGCCCTGCTAAATCATGCAGCGGCGGCGCGTATGAGCGTCGGCGAGGCGATCACCAATATTGCAGCGGCGCGCATCGAGACGCTGGGTGATATTGTCCTTTCGGCCAACTGGATGGCGGCAGCGGGGCATCCGGGTGAGGATGCGGGGCTCTATGCGGCAGTCGCTGCGGTGGGGTTGGAGCTCTGTCCGCAGTTGGGGATCTCGATTCCGGTAGGTAAAGATTCGATGTCAATGAAGAGCGTTTGGCGCCACGACAGTGGTGAGGAGCGTACGGTAACCGCACCGTTATCGCTCATTGTCTCTGCCTTTGCACCGGTGAGTGATGTGCGTGCCACCCTGACTCCAGAGTTGCAACGCAGTGAAGCGTCGCTGTTGTTGCTTATCGATTTGGGTAATGGTCGGCAGCGTCTCGGTGGATCGGCAGTGGCTCAGGTCACCGAACAGCTTGGCGAGGAGCCGCCGGATCTTAACTCGCCTACCCAACTGCGCAACTTCTTTGCGGCGATTCAGCAGTTGAACCAGGCGGGTCTGCTGCTCGCTTATCATGACCGCTCCGATGGCGGTCTGCTGGTGACCATCGCTGAGATGATGTTTGCCTCGCACCTCGGGGTGACGCTGACATTCAATCAAACCGTGCGTGAAAGCAACCTGTCGGGAATGCTCTTTAATGAGGAGCTGGGCGCGGTCATTCAGGTTCAGCAACAGGATGAGCCGGCGGTGATGGCACTTCTGGCAGCGCATGAACTGGCTGCTGTGACCCATGTTGTTGGCGTGCCTAACCGCGAGGATAAGCTGACGATTCGTCTGGGCGAAAAGCTGGTATATCAGGCGGCGCGGGTCGCACTGCAACGCCTCTGGTCAGAGACCTCCTACCGTATGCAGCAGTTGCGTGATAATCCTGAATCAGCGCAGCAGGCCTATGATGCGCTACTGGATGCCGCTGATCCGGGGCTACACGCCAAACCGACCTTTACTGCCAACGCCGCCACCGCGATTCATTTAACCCGCCCAGCGCTGGCGATCCTGCGCGAGCAGGGGGTAAATGGTCAGGTCGAGATGGCCGCCGCTTTTCATCGGGCGGGCTTTGCTACCGTGGATGTGCATATGAGTGATCTGCTCTCGGGAGCACGCTCGCTGAGCGAGTTTAAAGGGATCGTGGCATGCGGTGGTTTCTCTTATGGTGACGTGCTGGGTGCCGGTGAGGGGTGGGCGAAGAGTATTCTTTTTAACAGTCGTACCCGTGATGAGTTCGCCGCCTTCTTTGCCCGTGAGGATAGTTTTGGCCTTGGGGTCTGCAACGGTTGTCAGATGCTCTCCAACCTCCACTCACTAATCCCCGGCACAGCAGATTGGCCGCATTTTGTGCGTAACCGATCCGAACAGTTTGAGGCACGTCTGTCACTGGTCGAGGTCCTTGACTCTCCATCGGTGCTGCTGCAGGGGATGGCGGGTTCCCTGCTGCCGATTGCGGTGGCGCATGGCGAGGGGCGGGCGGAGTTTGCCAATGGCCAGCCCGCCAGTGCTGCCGCAGCACTGCGTTATGTCGATAATTACGGTCGCGCTACGGAGCGTTATCCGGCCAATCCTAACGGTTCGCCGCTGGGGCTGACAGGTTTTACCAATAGTGATGGCCGCTTTACGATTATGATGCCGCACCCGGAACGGGTTTTTCGTACCCTGCAGCACAGCTATCTGAGCCGTGATTTTATCGCCGAGTGGGGTGAGCATGGCCCATGGTTACATCTTTTCACCAATGCTCGCCGTTACTGTTAAGCTTTAAGTATCAGAGAGCGAACTGCATAACGTGAAAAGATGATGAGATTAGAACTGCTTGCAAATAATTTTGCAGCGGCAGCAGCAGTCAAACAGAAAGTTTTGAATGGTTTACCCGGTGGTTTGTTAATAATTTAGCAACTACTTATAGTGGTTGATTATTTCGGCAATATTGCTTAAGTTTGCGTTAGTTCGGACAGGGTTTCGAGTAACCGTTCAGACCCCCACTACTTTTTCTCCCTCTCCCTTCGGGAGAGGGTTGGGGTGAGGGTAAAAAAAGCAGGGTGTCTGAACGGTTACGGGTTCGATAGCGTGGTATTTTCGTATATTAACTTTAACTGAGGAGTGTAACTTAGATGGCTGATCTGTTTAACGATGAGTGGATGAAGCGTTTTATGACCGAGTGGAATAGTGAGCCAGATTTAGGCCCGGCGCTGGCAAAGATCGATTTTACCTCAACCATTGGTTACGGTTTTGATGGTGATGCCCAACCGACAGGCATAATTACCGTCGAGAAGGGGATGGTGGTCTCTGCCGGTGCCTATAATGGTGAGAGTTTAAACTGGGATCTGCGTGCCTCAAAAGAGAACTGGGAGAAGTGGATTAATAAAGGGATTGGCATGGCAGGTTTGGGTATGGCTTATGCCTCGCGCAAACTGAAATTTAATGTCGGTGACTACTCTGCGATGGTTAAAGATCCGCGTATGGCGGGTCCGTTTATTAAAAGTTTTGGCGTGATGTCAAAAATCTAGGGGTTGACGGGAATAGTGAGGGCAGGGCGACCTGCCCTCTTTTTTTTGGTGAACCAAAACACCCAGGTTCGATTGGCTCGCTTTGTTAACCAGCATCATCTATACCCAAAATCATTGGAAATGATGGAAGGCGGCAAAGTCGCGAATCCCCATGAGCATAGATTAACTATGTGATTGGGGTGAGCGACTGCAGCGTGCGCAGCCTGCCTTTGGTGCAACGAACCACCGTTTTCAAGGATGACGGGTATATTATGTGAGCGATGGTTCGGGGATACATGGCATTCATCTAGGTTAGGCGACAGGTATGTTTACAACATTCAATCTCATTAGGTTAACAACGGGTTTGCCTGTTGACACTATCAGGAGGCGTCAATGGTCACTACTTCACTCTTATTAGGCAACGAACGCGATAATCACCATCCCGTTGAGTTGCAGGCAACACATCTGTTGCGCCATATGGTGGCCGTTGGTTCCAGTGGTTCAGGTAAAACGGTGCTCTGTAAGGTGGTGGTCGAGGAGTGTGTCAGGCAGGGGATTCCGGTGATTTGTGTCGATCCTCAGGGTGATTTATGCAGCCTCGCATTGACTGCGGATGATCCGCAGCCCTTGATTGACAAGGGGGTTGATCCTGTTTTGGCGCAACAATTTGCCACTGCGGCAGAGGTGGTGGTCTTCACCCCGGCGGCACGAAAAGGGGTCGCCCTCTCTGCCGACCCAATTCAGGGCGATGTCGCCGCACTGTCGCAAGAGGAGCAGATCTATGCGATAGGTTCAATGGCAACGGTTCTTGCCGGGTTGCTTGACTATAAACTCGATAGCAGCGAAGGTCGGGGGGTTGTCGTATTATTCGAGTCAATGCTTACCGATACGTTGCGAGCCGATATTTTTCCTGAAGATCTTCATGATTTTACTGAATATTGCAGAGCCCTAGATGGGGCGCAGGAGGAGCGTTATACCCTGTTGGTAAAAGCGTCAACGCTGGCAAGTGTGCGGCGTCAACTGGCGCAACTTGATGTAGGTGCGCGGCGACTGCTGTTTCATCAGGGCGTTGGACTCGATATTGATCTGCTGTTGGGGCGTGGTGCAGCGAGTTTGCCGCAAGCGGGCAAAACCCGGGTGGCGGTGATCTATCTGAATACCTTAAATAGTCAGGCGGACAAGGCGTTTTTTGTCGCCGTTCTTGCCGACAGGCTCTATCGCTGGATGCTGAAAAATCCCTCGCAGAGCCCCCAGGCCCTCTTCTATATTGATGAGGTTGCTCCATTTATTCCCCCGGTGCGGGAACCTGCGAGCAAGCAGGGGTTAAGCCTGTTATTTAAACAGGCGCGTAAATATGGCGTCTGTTGTTTAATGGCAACGCAAAACCCCGGCGATGTTGATTACAAGGCACTGGCGCAGTTTGGTACCTGGGCGATAGGGCGCCTGACGACGCTGCAGGATATTAAAAAAATCGAAAGTGCGCTGAAATCGCTTGATCCCGATAATGCCGATCAAATTCGCGAAAGTCTGCCGGGCCTCACGGCGGGTCAATTTTTCCTCTTTTCGCCTGATGCCTTTAAACATGCCAAAGCGCTGCAGGCTCGTTGGCTCTACAGCAAACATGAAACCTTAAGTGAGACGCAGATTGCAGCGCTTTGTGACGAACGCTGGGGCCACTTTAGCGCCCTAGAGAGGGTAGCGGAGAGCGACAACGCCGCAAACTCCGAGATCACGCGCGTGCCACAGTCGGTAGCGGCGGCGCCGTTGTTAATGGATGAGCCTATGACTTCCTCACAAAATCGCCTGTTTGCCAGTCAACTGGCACGCAGTTGCTCGATGAGTGCCAGTGAATTTTCCGCTTTAACCGGGATGAGTGAAGTGAAGGCACGCACGACACTTAAAACATTAATGGCGGCAGGCTTGGCAGCAAGTTATAAAGAGAGTCGCACGCTACGTTATTGGGCGATAGAGAGCCGCTTGCGTCCGGATTTAGGTTTGTGCCGACCAGTGACAGTGGTGACGCCGCTTATTGCGCGGCAACAGGTGGAAGCGATTGCCCACGCTAGCAAGGCGCAGAAGCGCTTTGGTTTTATTGGTAATGATGAGACTGTCGCTGATATTACGCTGGCGTATCATGTCTGTCTGCGTCTTAGTTTTCGTGAAACTGCCGCCAAGGGGTTGCTAGGGCGACTACTGCGTGACAAGGCGACGGTTAATCATCAGCGGCGGCTGAACTGGCGCGAAAAAATAGGGCGTGTAGTATGGCAATCGATGACTTCGGGTTTATACGAGGAGCGTGCCGATAACCTCTATCTGCATCCACAAACCCTGCATATTGTGACCTTTTCAGCCGATTCAGGGATCAGTCTGGAGGAGCGTCCGCAGGCACAGGCCAGCGACATCGAGGATTTTGACAGTCTGGTGATGGAGGAGCGTCTGCCTGCCGATTTGCAGTTTGATGAGCATCACTGGCAAGGTCGCCGTCAAGATGCGGATATTAAAAAGCTGTTTGTGACCGCCTATGATGTCAGTCCGCAAACCATCGAACCCTGCTTTTTCCCGATCTGGCGGATCCATTTTAACCGTGACGCGAGCCATGAAACCCGTATTGTGACGATTGATGCCCTGACAGGGCAGGCGTTGCGCTGGTTATGAGGCGGGTTATTGTTTAACTGTTCCCCCCAGGACTGGAGGGAACAGAGGGGGAGAGCTTAGGCGCGGCTGCCTTCAATCAGATCGTGAATCAGTGGTGCCAAGGTGAGCTCCATGGCAAAACCCATCTTGCCGCCCGGAACCACGATGGTATTGCGACGTGACATAAAAGAGTCATCGAGCATACTGAGCAGGTAGGGGAAATCAACCTTGCTCTTTTTCGGATCTTTAAAGCGGATGACGACAAAACTCTCATCCGGCGTCGGAATATCACGGGCAATAAACGGGTCGGAGGTATCAACGGTCGGAACACGCTGAAAGTTAATATCGGTATGGCTGAACTGCGGGGTAATGAAGTTAATGTAGTCAGGCATACGGCGTAATATGGTATCGACAATCGCCTCGGCAGAGTAGCCGCGCTGGCTGTTGTCGCGGAAGATCTTCTGAATCCACTCAAGGTTAACAATCGGGACAACGCCAACCTTCAGATCGGCAAACTGGCTAACATCAATACCGTTGGCATCGTCACGGGCACAACCATGCAACCCTTCGTAAAAGAGCAGATCGGTCTTTTCGCTAATCTCTTCCCAAGGGGTAAACTGACCGGCGGTATAGCTGGTGCCACCAAGGCGGGCATTGTGCTCTTTGGCCTCATCATCGCTATGAATGTAGTAGCGACGTTTGCAGGTCCCTGTTTCACCATAGTTTTTGAAGGTTTCGGCAATTTTGTCAAAAAAGTTGGCTTGCGGACCAAAGTGACTAAAACTGTGGTCGCCTTTCTCGGCGGCTTGAGCCATGGCGATTTTCATATCGGCACGGTCAAAACGGTGGAAGCTATCACCTTCGAGAACCAGAGGATTAATATTTTCCCGATAGAAGATATGTTCAAAAGCATTTTTTACAGTCGTGGTGCCAGCACCTGAAGAGCCGGTGACGGCGATAACGGGGTGTTTCTTTGACATACAGGGTACTCCAGTGGTAGCAAAAGAGATGGGCTATTTAATTTAAAAGAACCCACATAAAAAAGCTGCGGGTGATTCTAGCGTAAACAGCCGTGAAATGGGAGAGCAGCTTAAGCCGCATTAGCCTAAATTGTCATCTTAACTTATACCCAAACGACTTGGAAATGCAGGTAGGCGGCAAAGGCGCGAATCCCCATGAGCATAAAGCTATGTGATAGCAAACGCATAGCAAACGGGGTCAGTTCTCGCGTTGTAGCATCCGCTTCCTGACTATCCGGCCGACGCTCGCCAAATGAAGCGCAAAGTATTCGGCAATTTCACGGTAACTATAGGCGCCTGTCGCGTACCTCATCCAATGCCAAAATGCGAGAACTGACCCCGTTTGCATTAGGGCAGTGTCTGGAGATCTCTCATGCGGTGTTGCGGCTGTTGCAACGGTGGCTGGAGATTGGTATTCCAGAGAATCTTGGGGCGGATGTAGCGAACGGCTTTACCCGTGTCAAAAATTTTCTTGCTGCTGGCGGTACCCTGCGTTCGGTATGGGGGGATCTTCGCGGCAGCTATTTTCAGTACGAAAATAAGGCCCCATGCTGGCTAGGGTAGTCTTCGGGAGACAGAATGCGGAGTTGATTCACAGAGTATGGATGATTAGACTTACAGCAAATAGGTCAAATAGATTTGGGGGTTTGTATGTCTCAACTGCATTGCTATGTGGCGGATGAGTTAGCGCAACAGTTTCAGAAGAGGGCCGAGGCCCAACACCTTTCGGTCTCAAAATATCTTGCGCAACTGGTTCAGCGTGAGGTCTCCGCTGGTTGGCCGGAGAACTACTTCAGTCAATTGGTGGTGCTGCGCGATGAGCCACTGCAGCGATTTGAACAGGGCGGCTTTGAGTCCCGAGTGGAGCTGAAGTGATCTATCTTCTGGATACCAATGTCTGTATCCGTATGTTGAATGACCAGCCGGAGAGAGTGATCGCACGTTTTCGCATACAGCTGCCGCAAGAGATTGCGGTCTGCAGTATCGTTAAATCGGAACTCTATTACGGGGCGCGGCACAGTCAGCGGGTCGAGGCCAACTTACAACGCCTGCATCACTTTTTGGCTCCTCTGAACAGCCTTGTTTTTGATGATCGTTGTGCGGTAGAGGCAGGAATAATCCGTGCTTCGTTGGCAGTGCAGGGCT
>JADGBN010000023.1 GCA_015231435.1 Gammaproteobacteria bacterium | reverse complement strand
ACGTAGTGTGGCTCAGGCGACGATGAAAGAGGTTCGTTACGCCATGGGGTTAAATTATTAACCAGTTAGAGCTCCCTTTTGCGCTGGTATTGGGCCAGCCCTATACCGAACTGCCTAAAGATCTCTACATTCCGCCGCAGGCGCTAGAGGTGATTCTTGAAGCGTTTGAGGGGCCGCTGGATCTGCTTCTCTATCTGATTAAACGTCAGAATCTTGATATTCTTGATATTCCGATTAACGAAATCACCGATCAGTATGTGCAGTACATTTCGATGATGGACGCCATGCAGTTTGAGTTGGCGGGGGAGTATCTGGTGATGGCGGCGATGCTTGCTGAAATTAAATCGCGTATGCTGTTGCCGCGTAGCAGTGATGCGGCTGCGGAGGAGGATGATCCCCGCGCCGAGTTGATTCGTCGTCTGCAGGAGTATGAGCGTTATAAAGAGGCGGCTGAAGATCTTAACGCCCTGCCTCGCGAGGAGCGTGATTTTCAGACGCTAACCATTGCGGTGCCGCGCCATCCAGCGCAGCGTGCGCGGGCGGAGGTGACGCTATCGGAGTTGTTGCTGGTGATGCGTGAGCTGCTCGGTCGGGTGCAGATGTTTGCGCATCACCAGATCCAGCGCGAGCCGCTCTCGGTGCGCGAGCGGATGGCGCGGCTGCTGGAGCAGATCAGCAGCGATTCGTTTCACGACTTCACCACCCTGTTTACGTTGGAAGAGGGTCGGCGTGGGGTGGTGGTTACCTTTATCGCTATTTTGGAGTTAATCAAACAGTCGCTGCTGGAGTTGGTGCAGGCGGAGCCCAATGGCCCGATTCATGTACGTTTGCTGATGGTGAGTACGGTGACTGCAGCAGGAGCGATGGATGAATAGCCAGCTCCAGCAGCAGATAATTGAGGCGGCGCTCTTTGCTGCTGAAAGGCCGCTGTCACTGGAGCGTTTGCAGCAGCTTTTTGCGGAGGCGCAGCGCCCCGACAAGGCGACACTGCGTCAGCAGATCATCGCCCTGCAGCAGGCGTGTGAAGATCGCGGTATTGAGTTGGTGGAGGTCGCCAGCGGCTTTCGTTATCAGACGCGCCCAGCGCTTGGAGGGTATCTCGCCGGATTGTGGGAGGAGCGCACGCCGCGCTTTTCGCGGGCGCTGCTGGAGACGTTGGTACTGATTGCCTATCGGCAGCCGGTGACGCGTGCTGAAATTGAGAGCATTCGCGGGGTGGTGGTGAGTTCGCAAATAATTAAAACGCTCCAGGAGCGTCAGTGGGTGCGGGTTATCGGACATCGTGATGTGCCGGGGCGTCCCGCGCTTTATGCCACCACTCGGGAGTTTCTTGATTACTTTAACTTGGCGTCGCTAGATGCATTGCCGCCGTTGGCGGAGTTAAAAGATTTGGATATGTTTAATCGTCAGCTCGACCTGCGTTTGCCCGGGGAAGAGGCGGCAGCCGATGGTGCTGCCATGGTGAGTGCGCTAGATGCGCGGCAGGGCAAGCATCACCGTAGTGAGGAGTTAGCGTGAGCGAAATAGTGCAGGAGAAGATTCAGAAAGTGTTGGCGCGTACCGGTATCGCCTCGCGGCGCCAGATTGAACAGTTAATTAGCGAGGGCAAGGTGACGGTAAATGGTCGGGTGGCGCAGTTGGGCGAGCGCGTCAGCGGCAGTGAGCGCTTCTCTGTGGAGGGGAAACCGGTGTCGCGCAGTACCGCGAAAACGCAGATGTCGCGTCTGATCATCTATCACAAGCCGGTCGGTGAGGTGACTTCCCGCAGCGATCCTGAGGGGCGACCGAGTGTCTTTGCTGCCTTGCCTGAGGTGAAAGGAGGCCGTTGGATTGCCATCGGGCGTCTTGATATTAGTACCTCGGGACTACTGCTGTTTACTACCGATGGCGAGTTGGCGAACCGCATGATGCACCCCTCGGCAGAGATTGAACGCATTTACGCAGTGCGGGTGTTGGGTGAGGTGAAACCCGAGGTGATTGAGCGTCTTGGCAGCGGCGTTGAACTCGATGATGGGCCGGCGCGTTTTCAGCTCATTCGCGACGCTGGCGGTGAGGGTGCCAACCATTGGTATCATGTCACCCTGAAAGAGGGGCGCAATCGTGAGGTGCGCCGTCTCTGGGAGAGCCAGGGGATCACCGTCAGTCGTTTGATGCGTATCAGTTTTGGGCCAATCCAGCTGTCGCGGCAGGTGCGCCCCGGCAAGTGGGTGGAGATGAATCAGGCAGATCTGGCGAAACTCTATACGCTGGTCGGTTTGACGCTGCCGCGTCCCGATCCCCACCCAACGACCTCGCGTGCTGTGGTGGGGCGGCGGCGTCCCCCAGGGCATCGCAGTCGCCAATAAGCTGACAGGTTACTCACCTTGGAGAATTCAGTTAACTCAGTGGTGAAAATGTTGGAGCAGGGGCTGGATATTGAGTCCCAGCTCTGTCCGCTGATACTTGCGGTGGATGAGGGGATTCAGTTGTGGGACAGCAGCGGGCGCAAACGCTTTATGAACCCTGCCACCCTGCAGCAGTTTGGTGAAAAGGTCGCAGCAGCGGCGATTAGTTATGAAGAGATGGCGGCACTCTGCTGTGATGAAATGGGGCAGGCGATCCCGCCACACCTCTTTCCGGTCGCCCAAGCGCTTACTGGTGCGACGGTGGCGAGTGATATGCTGGTGCAGCTGCAAGCGCCGGTCTCCGACTGTCGCTGGTTACGTCTCAGTGCTCGTCCTCTAATTCCCCAAGGTGCCACGGCCGCAGTTGGAATCTTAAGCAGCAGCATTGATGTCACCCATCTCTTTGAGTATTCACAGCAGCTACATCGTCAGGCGAATTTTGATGTATTAACCGGTCTGCCCAACCGCCTCTTTTTTGCCGATAGAATTAAGCTGGCGATTGCCCATGCGCAGCGGAATAACAAGCTGCTGGCGGTCTGTATGCTTGATCTCGATGGCTTTAAACCAGTTAACGACCACCTTGGTCACGATGCGGGCGATCTGTTACTGAAGGAGATTGCCCACCGTCTGGAGTCGGAGATGCGTGGCGAGGACACGGTGGCGCGGCTTGGCGGTGATGAGTTTGCGCTAATTCTCGGGGAGGTGAAATCACCGATAATGGTGGAGCAGTTCTTACAACGTCTGCTGGATGTAATCGCACGTCCTCACTTGATTCATGATCAGCCGGTACGGGTCGGGGCGAGTATCGGGGTGACCCTCTATCCCACTGATGCGGTGGAGGCAGATCAGCTGCTGCGTTTTGCCGATCAAGCGATGTATAAGGCGAAGGACGGAGGCAAGGGGAGGTACCACTTTTTTAACTCTGCTGCCGAGCTGCGTAACAAGGCGAATCAGGTGTTGTTACAGCGGATAGATGCGGCGCTGACCAGCAATCAGTTTCTCCTCTACTACCAGCCAAAGGTGGACTGTCGCAGCGGCGTGGTGGTGGGGATGGAGGCGCTGGTGCGCTGGCATCACCCTATCTTGGGGTTGCGCTCGCCTGCTGAGTTTCTCCCCCTAATTGAACACGATAATATTATTGTCCGACTTGGGGAGTGGGTGATTAATACTGTGCTTGCACAGCTGGTCAAGTGGCGTGAGGTGGGAGCGGTGATACAGGTGAGCGTTAATGTCTCGGCACGCCAGTTTATTCATGGTGGACTGGAGCAGCGTCTGGGTGAGCTTCTTGCGAACTATCCGCCGGAGATCTGTAGTCAGCTGGAGCTGGAGCTGGTGGAGACCGCCGCATTGGAGGATATTACTGCGGTGCGTCAAGTGATGGCGCGCTACCAGAAACGCGGGGTTAAGTTTGCCCTAGATGATTTTGGCACTGGTTACTCATCGCTGGTGCATCTTAAACGGCTGGCAGTCGATGTTCTTAAGATCGACCAGACCTTTATCAGGGATATGGTCGAAGATCCTGGGGATCTTGCAATTGTCCAAGGGGTGATTGGTCTGGCATCGGCTTTTGGCTTAAAAGTGGTCGCTGAGGGGGTTGAGAGTATTGATCAAACGCTACTGCTGCTGCGTCTGGGTTGTGATGTGATGCAGGGCTATGCCATTTCGCGTCCAATGCCGGTTGATCGGGTCGGTGAATGGTTGCAGGATTTTCATCCTGATCCGCGTTGGCAACTCGCTGGCGGCAGTTACCCGCAGCGCGGTGATTTTGAACTGCTGCTAATGGAGGTCTTTCACCATCACTGGCTTGAAAAGCTGCGTGTGGCGGTGGTGGAGGGGGGGGAACCGCCAGACTGTAATCATGATAACTGCCGTTTTTCGCAATGGTACAGCGATAGCGGCATTCGCCGTTACGGCGCTTTTCCCCTATTCCGTCAACTCGATGAGGTACACCGTCAGGTACACAAACAGGCGCTCAGGCTGCTTGAGTCGTTGGCCGTTTTACCGCGCGATGAGGTCGATTTTCACGCAGTCGAGAAGGCAAACCAATTGCTGATAGCGCAGTTATCTGAGTTTCGTAAAATGCAGTCGGGGATTTTTTAACTTTGTTTTGTGGAGAATAGAGCATGTCAACCGTATCACAGCAAATTATCTGGAGTGGCGCCTATGCCACCGGAGTTAGTGAGATCGATGAGCAACACATGATTTTGGTACATACCCTTAATGAGGCTGCAGTAACCCTTGCCGATGACTGCAGCCACGAAACGTTGGAATCAATTACTCAAGATCTGCTGAGTTACGCGCTTTACCATTTTGAGACGGAAGAGGAGCTAATGCAGCGTTATGGTTATTCCGAGGGGGTCGAAGCCGATGCCGAACAGCATCTTGCCCAGCATCGTGATTTTGCTGCCAAAGTGGTTAAGGTGCGTGATGACCTCAAATCCGGGATTACTATCACCGCTGGCGATATTCTCGATTTTCTTAATAATTGGCTGGCGAATCATATTCTGCATACCGATAAAAAACTGGCCCGCTTTATTATTGCAAAGCGCTCCACCTCAAATTGATGCAGCGTCAGCTCGTAACGGCAATGCCCTGCATTCTGGTCACCGGAGGGGCGGGTTATATCGGTAGCCACACTTGTGTTGAGTTACTGAATGGTGGCTATGAAGTGGTGGTAGTCGATAATTTCGTCAACAGTAGCGCTGAGGCTTTAGCGCGGGTCGAGAAGCTAACTGGCCGTAAAATCACTTTCTATCGTCACGATGTCGCGGATGTGGCGGCATTAACCACAATTTTTCAGCACCATTCGCCGCAGGCGGTCATCCATTTTGCCGGCCTCAAAGCGGTAGGTGAGTCGGTCAGCCAACCCCTAGCCTACTATCAAAATAATGTCGCTGGAACGATCTCCCTCTTGCAGGTGATGCAGCAGCAGGGGTATCGCTCTATTGTCTTTAGCTCCTCTGCGACAGTTTATGGTGATCCCGCCACGCTACCGATTAAGGAGCATTTCCCGACCTCGGCGACCAACCCCTACGGTCGCTCCAAACTTCATATTGAAGAGATATTGCGTGATCTCTACCGTGCAGATCCGCAGTGGAATATTGCCTTGTTGCGCTACTTCAATCCGGTAGGGGCGCACCGCAGCGGCGAGATCGGCGAAGATCCCAACGGTACCCCTAATAACCTGATGCCCTACATTTCCCAGGTGGCGATTGGCAAACGCCCGCAACTGGCAGTTTTTGGTGGTGATTACCCCACCCTCGACGGCACCGGGGTGCGTGACTATATTCATGTGGTCGATCTTGCCAAAGGGCATCTTAAGGCGCTGGAAAAACTCGCCACCGCCCCAGGACTGGTCACCTACAATCTCGGCACCGGTCGGGGTTATAGTGTGCTGGAGATGGTGCAGGCCTTTGCCGCAGCAAGCGGCCGCCCGATTCCCTATCAAATCGTTGCCCGCCGCGAAGGTGATATTGCCGCCTGTTATGCCGATCCCGAACTCGCGGCAGAGGCGTTAAACTGGCGTGCCGAGCTTGACCTTGCGGCCATGTGCGCCGACAGCTGGCGCTGGCAGCAGCAGAATCCTAACGGCTATCAGCGGTAGTTCGTGAAAATATCAATCGAGTCTGATTCTATCGATCATGCAACGCATTTATAAATTCCCCTCCCTTGGAGGGGTGCCCGTCAGGGCGGGGTGGTAGAACCGCCCTGACGAGGGCTCCTAAACAACAATCACTCCCCGCGCTGCTTAGGCCTCGATGGAGGGGTGGACTTGTTGACCACCCCGCCCTATCGGGCACCCCTCCAGAGGAGGGGAAAATATTGAGCGGGTGACCCCATTGACCCCATTGATCCATGTTGTGGTGAGGAACGAACCCCAACAGAGCAGGCGAGGCCAAACAGTAACCGTTGGGGTTCCTTCGTCACCCCAACGGGCTGGTTAGTCAATTTGTATGATAAAGCGATTGTCATAATTTTGTTTCTTTAGCAACTTAACTATATGATCGATATCATTAGCTGCTAAATTCGATACGTTTAAAGTATATTCTCTGTGTGTGGACTTAATAGATATTTCACTTTTGGTAATCTTTACGCTGTTCAGCATATTGAACTCTTCTTGCTCAAAGGGAACGTCGTTATATGATACTTTTACCCCTCTCTCTTCATCTGGCATGATAAATTCTAAAAAAAGTTGCCTATGGAGAATCAAGCTATTTACGCCATTGTCGCTGTCGCTTATAGCAAAAGAGACTATAAGGTCTCTGTTATTTTCTTCTATATTGATAAATTCGACTTTAAGGTTCATATCGTATAATTGATTTTCCTAACGTTTTAACTAACGGTAGACAGGTCATCATCGCAAAGCGTCAAATAGCAGTAACTTATTATATTTAATGGTTAATTGTTTTTGAAAACAGATGTATTACTGCCACGCCTATAATAATTAAACTCATACCAATAATAGCCGGAATATCCGGGGTTTGTTTGTATAAGAAAAATCCAGCAACAGCAACCAAAACAATACCAACACCAGACCAAATAGCATAAGTTATACCAATTGGCATTACTCTGAGAACAAGAGTCAAAAGATAGAATGACATACTATAACCAACGATGACAATTATGCTTGGAATAAGTCTGGTAAACTCTTCCGATGCTTTTAAAGCGCTAGTTGCCGTCACTTCAACTATTATTGCGATGGCTAAAAATAAGTATGTCATTTTTTATCTTTTACACTCTAACGCCAAATTCAGCGGTGAGCAAAGCGAGTCCGCTGTAATGCCGTGTTCGCCTGTTCCATAGCTGGACAAGTGCCCTCTGCCAGACGTACCAAACGCGCTGTGCGCGTCAGTTGATGGTCAAAAGCGGTGTTTCCCCCCTGTTTCACTCTCTGTTTCTCCTCTCTTTCACTCAATGATAACTGATATTTCTTCTTGATGCCGCAGTTTATCCTCAGGCCATTTTGCCTGCTTCAAGAGGATTGAAACGTTGTTTTCTTATCGCGCTTGAGGCAGCAGAGTATTAGCCCCCTTGCCACCTTGAGACTGGCATTTCGGACAGGGGTAGCCATCAGATCGTCGCTCTGCTAATCAGGCCTACCGAGATTAATGGCGCGACCTCAGTAGATGCGTTATCCGCAGATTATTAAAATATCTGCGTAAATTCGTGTTAATTAGTGTAATCTGGGGGAGTGAACGGTTACTCTGGGAATCGTAAATCCAGCCAACAACGTTGCAATTTTAGTAACGTTCAGACACCCTGCTTTTTTTACCCTCACCCCAACCCAAAGGGAGAGGGAGAAAAAGTAGTGGGGGTCTGAACGGTTACCAATTTTATGTGGAAGGGGAAGAGATGGCTTTTTATTTAATCAGCTCCAATAAGGTTGAGCTGTTGTCCGATCGATTGGCAGGGGTGTTGCACGAGGCTCCGTTGCGTTCGCCTTTTACTAAAGAGATCATTCTGATACCCAGTATGCCGATGAAGCGCTGGTTGGGTCTGCAACTGGCACAGGCATCTGGCATTAACTGTAATATCGAGTTTCTTCTGCCAGCATCTTGGCTGTGGCGTCAGGTTTCTGCCTCTTTGGCTGGTGCGCCAAAGCTAGATCCCTTGGCTCGGGATCTGGCTACCTGGAAGATTTTTGATCTGTTGCCTAGCTTTCTTAATAAGGATTCGTTTGCCTCTCTTCAGCAGTACCTAAGTGGCGATCTTGCGGGTATTAAACGCTGGCAACTCTCTGTACGTATTGCAGATCTCTTTGATCGCTATCAGTTTTACCGCCCCGATACGATACTCAAATGGAGTAAAGAGGAGGGTGATGATTGGCAGGCGCAGCTGTGGCGCGCGTTACAGTTGCAGGTTGGTAACGCGCATCATCGTGTGGCGCTTATTGAGACTTTTATGGCCGCTTTGCAAGAGGGGCAGGTAGAACAGTTACCGCAACGGATGAGTATCTTTGCCGTCTCTGCGCTGCCACCGTTGTTATTGCAGGTGATGCAGGCGGTTGCTCAGCAGACCGATATCTATCTCTACTACCTTACGCCGACGAGTAGCTACTGGGCAGATCTGAAGAGCGACAGAGCGCTTGCCAGAGAGCGGCTGAAAGCACCCGATGCGGCAATCTACTTTGAGACGGGGCATAGTCTGCTCGCCTCGTGGGGGCGTCAGGGGCAGGTCTTTCAGGATCTGTTGCTTGCTGATGCGTCGTTACAGGCGATGGAGTATGAGTGTTATGCAGAGGCGTGGCCTGAAACGTTGCTCGGAGAGCTTCAGAGCGATCTCTTTCGCATTCAGATGCACGAACATCTCCTTAGGGAGAGGGATAGCTCCCTGCAGATCCATCTCTGCCATAGCGCACTGCGGGAGTGTCAGGTGTTACATGATGCGCTATTGCAGCGCATGGATGAGGAGAGCTCATTGAAACCTGAAGATATTCTGGTGATGGTGCCGGAGATTAGCCGTTATGCACCTTATATTGAGGCAGTCTTTAGCAAGAGTGACTCCCGTCCGTTTATCCCCTGGAATCTCTCTGACATATCCGTCGCCGATGAGCACCCCGTGATTCGTGCCTTTTTGCAATTGCTGCAACTGACGGAGAGCCGTTTTCCGCTCTCTGATCTCCTGTCGCTTCTTGATGTACCGGAGATAGCCGCCCGTTTCTCTCTGGATGCGGACAAGCTGGTGACGATTCGTCATCTGTTTGAGAAACTGCATGTGCGTTGGGGGATCGATTCCGCACATAAAGCAAAATTCGGGCTTCCTGAAACGGTTGAGAATAGCTGGAAACAGGCTGAACAACGGCTGTTGGCTGGTTTTGCGATGGGTGACAGCCCCCTGTGGCAGGGGATTGCCCCCTGCGCGGTGGACAATGCGGATGCCTTGGTGATGGCTGATTTCTGGGTTTTATTCGACAGATTGAGTACGTGGCGCAAAACATTGGCTGAGGTCAGTGAGCGCACAGCGGTAGCTTGGCAGAGGTTGCTCACGAAAATGGTGGGGGATCTCTTTCTTGAGGGTGCAGAGACGACTGGGCGGCTGCAGTTGATTCGTGATGCACTGGCTGATCTTGCCGAGAAAGCTGATCAGAGCTTAATGACCCTTGATCTGCTGCGCCGCTGGCTCGACACACAACTGGCGGAGCGGGAGAGTGCGGGTCGCTACTTCTCTGGTGGCGTCAGCTTTTGTGGGATGCGTCCGATGCGCAGTTTGCCCTTTCGGGTGATCGCTCTGCTTGGTATGCAGGATGCAGATTTCCCGAGGCGCGAACGGTCACTTGAGTTTGATCTCATGGTTAATCAGTGGCGTCCGGGCGATCCGGGCAAAGGCGAGATGGATCGCTATTTGATGCTGGAGACGATCCTGTGTGCGCGTGAGGCGCTGCATATTAGCTATATCGGGCGTAGCCTTCGCGACAACTCCGAATGTCAGCCCTCCGTACTGGTTAGGGAGCTGCTCGATCAGCTGACGCAGCAGTATGGCGAATCAGTGGTTGCAAAGATCACCACCATCCATCCGATGCAGCCCTTTTCTGCGGCGAACTATCTACAGCAGCGCGCCTATGATGCTTACTGGTGCGATCTCGCCAACGCCATTGCCAAGAGTCAAGTGATAGAAGTGGAGCAAGCGTGGCCGGAGTTTCAGTTGAACTTGGACGATGAGGAGAGTCACACGATAGAGCTGAGGCGTCTGATTCAGTTTGTAGTTCATCCGGTTAGATTCTTTTTTAATCACTCTTTGTCTATCTATCTTCAAGAACAGGAGGAGAGCTCTGATGAGGAGCCCTTTACCCTCAACGCGCTAGATAACTGGAAGATAAAAAAGCGGCTGTTGGATGACTACCTTGAGCAGGGTGAAGCGTATCCTGAAAAAATGAAGGCGGAGGGGGCGTTACCTCATGGTGGTTTTGCAGATCAGGTTCTCGATGAGCAGCAGCAGACCATTGCCCCGATGTTGGCAAACCTGCACTCATATCAGTGCCAAAAGGCTGTGCCTCAATCCATCGAACTCTCCTGTTATATCGAGGGGCGAGGCGATCTCCTTTTGACCGGTNAGGTTCGCAACTACTATCCTGGCAAAGGGTTGCTGCATGTCACCCCATCTAAGCACTCCAGTAAATATCTAATGCCCCTGTGGCTTGAGCATCTGGCGCTCTGCGCTTCTGGACATTTGCCAGTAGAGGAGACCAGTCTGCTGCTTTGCAGTGATCAGGTGGTGACGCTAGAGCCTCTCTCTCAGCAAGAGGCGCTGGAGAGTTTGACGATATACATGGAAGCCTATCAATTGGGGTTGAAAGCGCCTCTGCCGCTGTTTCAGAAATCGAGTTGGAAACAGGCTAAGGGAGAGAGTCCAGAAGCGGTATTTAACGCATGGGCTGGAAATGAGTACCAGAAAACTGATGGTGACAAAGATGACGCCTATATTCAAATGGTTATGCGCAGTGTGACGATTAACCCGATTGAGCAACCCTGCTTTCGCGAGTGGGCAGATAAGTTTTATCAACCGCTGCTGCGTGTCTGGAGTGTGTCATGAGAAACGTAGAGATCCTTAATGCTGAGACCACGCTATCGCTGACCCTTGACGGTTTCAAGTTGGTGGAGGCCAGTGCGGGAACTGGAAAGACCTATGCGATTGGCAACCTCTATCTGCGTATGCTGTTTGATAATTACAGGGTTAGCGAAATACTGGTGGTGACCTTTACCAAGGCGGCGACGGAGGAGTTGCGCGGGCGTATTCGCCTGCGTATCTATCAGGCGCTAATGCATCTGGCGCAACCCGCAGCGGATGATGCGTTTCTAACTGCCTGGAGCACCTCGTTACAGGGGGATGCCGAGAAAATAGCGCGTGCGAAAGGGCAGTTGAAGTGGGCATTAAACAGCATGGATGAGGCGGCTATCTATACGATTCACGGCTTCTGCCAGCGGGCATTGACGGAACATGCTTTTAATAGTCGTCAGGCCTTTGATGTCGAAATGGTGACAGATGATGAGCAAATTTGGCAATTAGCGCTAAAAGATTGGTGGCGCATTGTTGCCTATCCCCTGAATAGAACAAGCCTGAGACTCTTTAGCAAGTCGCTGGGCAGTGTGGAAGCCCTGCTTAAACTTCAGTCTCCACTGCGCAAGCCGCGCGTCAAATTGCTGCCTGAAATCAGTGATTCTCTCGATTCACTGTTTGAACAGTGGCTGGGTGTTGCGGACAAATGCGGTGAGCTTGCAGCTATTTGGCACAAGGAGGGTGAGGGGATTAGGGCGGCTTTTTACTCTAACGCTTTAAAGCGTCAGACCAAAGTATACAAAGAGGAGAACCTGCCCGCGCTGTTTGAGCGGCTGGAGGCTTACTTTGCCGCGGATGACCCATTTGATTTTCCTGAAGAGATGAGCGCTATCAGGGCGTCTGTGCTGTTAGCAAAGTTAAAAAAAGGAGAAATTGGGGAGGCGTTTAACCATCGGTTTTTCTTGTTGGTTGATGAGATACTGGATGATGCAGAAACTCTACAGCAGCAATTCAGAATAAGGGCGCTCGCTGATGCCCATGCCTGGGCCACGGATAGGGTTGCGCGTATTAAGCAGCAGGCGGGACAACTCTCGTTCAATGATCAGTTGGTGCTGTTGGAGCAGGCGCTGGCGACAAATAGGGCGCTCGGAATTCAGCTTCACCGACGCTTCCCGGTTGCGATGATTGATGAGTTTCAGGATACCGATAGCGTTCAGTACGATATATTCAAGCATATCTATTATGGGCGGACGCAAGGGTGTCTGATGCTGATTGGCGATCCAAAACAGGCGATCTACGGCTTTCGTGGCGGTGACATCTTTACCTATATTCAGGCCAAGCGTGATGCAACCGAGCACTACACGCTGGATACCAACTGGCGTTCGACACCGCGTCTGGTTGCGGCGGTAAACCGGCTCTTTTCTCACCGTGCCGATCCGTTTATTTATGATGCGATTCCCTTTACACCCGTCCTTGCCGCGCCCAAGTCGCATGATCTGCTGTGTGAGCAGGGCAAGGAGATCACCGCGGTCACCCTCTGGCAGCTACCGCTTGCTGACAATGGTAAACCGCTGACGAAAACAGTCGCAGAGCCATTAGTGCAGGCGCATACCGCCAATGAGATCGCTCGCCTTATTGAGGCAGGGAGAACAGGGTCACTGACACTGGGGGGGAAGGCGGTGCGGCCTGGCGATATCGCGGTACTGCTTCGCAGCAATCGTGAGGCGAATGATCTGCGTGAGGCCCTGCGTCTGCGCGGTGTGAGCGCGGTGGCAAGCGGCAATGAACCGGTATTTAAGAGTGATGAGGCGGCGGGCTTGCAGTTATTGCTGGCGGCGGTGATCGATTTTCGTGATGCAGGGGTGTTACGTCGGGCGCTCGCCAGTTCGCTGCTTAACTACCACTATCAGGAGATTTATAGCTCTATTCGTGAAGAGCAGCCGTGGATGGCGTGGGGTGAACAGTTTCAGCAACTGCATGAGGCCTGGTCAAAAAAAGGGTTTATGGTGATGTTTCAGCTGCTGCTTAGATTACTTAATGTCGGTGGCCGCTTGGCGTTACGCCACGATGCGGCGCGCCGCTTGACCAATTTGTTACATCTGGGTGAGTTGCTGCAGCAGGCATCGCAAGCAATCTCCGGCATGGATGCACTTTTCCACTGGTTTGAGCAGCAGATTCACAGCGACGGCACTGAAGGTTTAGATGAAGCTGTGCTGCGCCTAGAGAGTGATGGCGACCTCGTTCGCCTCGTGACCATTCATGCCAGTAAGGGGTTGGAGTACCCAATCGTCTTTCTGCCCTATCTGTGGTCGTGTAAGCCGCGTGTGATCGACAAAAACGACCTCCTGCCATTTTTTGACGAGAGAGCGCATCAACACTGCCTCGATGCAAAGGGTGAGGAGGCGCTTTTTTTGGCTGAGAAACAGCGGTTGGCTGAAGATGTGCGCCTCGCCTATGTCGCTTTAACGCGTGCCCGTGCCAAAATATATCTGGCGTGGGGGAGTGCTGGAAAAGCTGGAAAAACGGCAATGGGATGGCTACTGCATGAGGTGCAGCAGGTCAGTGATTTGGCATCGGCTACCCCGGAAGTGTTTAAAGAGTCTGTTAATATCACGCAGGATCTCAATCAATTGACGGCTATTGGCGATATTGAGGTTATCCCTTTAACGCTTGATCCGCCCGAGAGGGTCACGCTTCCTGAAATTGCTGCGACTATCGCTCGCTGCACGGCAACGCCTTTTACCGGCAAGATCGCCACCGACTGGCGTATCTCGAGCTTTAGTAGCCTGACTCGGGATGTTCACCAGACAGTGAGTCTGAGTTCACGCGTCGCGACAGAAGATGCCGTGTTTCAGTTTCCCGCAGGCAGCCAGACGGGGTTGTTTCTCCATGCCCTGCTGGAGCAGCTCGACTTTCAACAGAATATCGCTGCCAATGTGCTGGACTTTACCCACAAGGAGGCAACCCGTTACGGTTTGGAAGTCGGGCAGGCTCCCGTGATTACCGCGTGGCTGGAAGATCTGCTGGCGACCCCCCTTGACGCATCGGGAGAGCTCACTTTGGGCCATATTGGAACAGCACAGCGGTTAAACGAACTAGAGTTTGATTTTTCGGTTAGCCGCATTGATATCAGCCTTCTCAATCGCACCTTGGATGAGGCGGCCGCACAGCGCCTGCAGCCACTGCAAATGGCGGACTGTCGCGGTTTCATTAATGGTGTTATCGATTTGGTATTTGCATATCAGGGTGGTTACTACCTGGCTGACTATAAGAGTAATCATCTGGGCTACGCGTTGGAGGCTTATGCGCCACCCGCTTTACAGCAGGCGGTATTTGAGCGCCGCTATGATCTGCAATACCTGATTTATTCACTGGCTCTGCACCGTTATCTGAAGCTGCGCGTGCCGAACTACAGTTATGAAACCCATTTTGGCGGTGTCTACTATCTCTTTCTTCGCGGTATGCGACCAGCGCACGGGAACCGTTACGGCGTCTATTTTGTAAAACCGGAAAAAGCGCTGCTTGAGCGACTCGATAATGAGATTTTTAATGCAAAGGTTTTATCATGAGTTATCAGAGTGAATTAGGAGAGAGAGACTCCGCTATAGGTTATCTCTTTGCCCGCTTTATTGCTGAACAGGCAGGGCAGCCAGAGAGAGGAACGGTGGCGCGCACCGCAGCCTGGCTTGCGGATATTCAGATGCAAGGGGATGTCTGTCTTGACCTAGCCGTACATGCCGCTACACCATGGCCCAATCAGAAGGATTTAACCCCCGATCTGGAGCGCTGGTGCCGCGAGCTTCGCGAAACCTGTTGTGTTGGAAAGCCGGGGGAGTTGGCACCACTCACGCTGGATGGGTCGAAACTCTATCTCAACCGCTTTTGGCGCTATGAAAATGGGGTAGCGAGTTCAATTATCACGCGCCTGAATCAGCCTCAGACTATCAACAGGTTGCTGCTTCAGCAGGGGTTACAACGACTGTTTGGTGAGCAAAAAAGTGACACAATCGACTGGCAGATGCTGGCGGCAGCGCTGGCGACCACACGGCAGTTTAGTGTCATTTCCGGGGGGCCAGGAACAGGCAAAACAGCGTCACTGGTCAAGGTGTTAGTGCTGTTACTAGAGCAGCAGCCAAAGATGGTGATTCGTATGGCGGCGCCTACGGGTAAGGCGGCAGCACGAATGGTGGAGTCTATTCGGGCAGCCAAAGCGGATGTGAAGACCGATGAAACTATCCGTGCAAGGATTCCTGATCAAGCTTTAACGCTGCACCGCCTTCTTGGTTTTAGCCCCAGAGGCTACCGGCATGATAAACACAACCCGTTAATACTCGACTGTTTGGTGATTGATGAGGCATCCATGGTAGATCTGCCGATGATGGCGCGCTTGCTGGAGGCACTGCCTGATACTGCGCGCCTGATGATGCTTGGTGACCGTGACCAGTTAGCCTCTGTCGATGCCGGTAATGTTCTTGGTGATATCACAGGTCATGGCCATGAGATTGCCTATAGCCTTGAGACCGCGAGGGAGTTGGCTGATTTGACGGGTAGCGATCTCTCTCTGCTGCCAATAGAGGCGGGGGCACCCAAAGTGGCCAATGCCATTGCCCTGCTGCGCAAGAGCTATCGCTTTAAGGCAGAGAGCGGGATCGGGCGGCTTGCATATAGCATCAACTCAGGCAACGCCAAGGCTGCCGTGGAGCTACTTTCGCAGGCTGCGGGTGGTGAACTGGAGTGGTTACCTGAGACGCCCCTAAATGCCCTGCTGGATCAGATTATCGGAGCATATACCCCCTATCTGCAAACCCAGAGTGTCGGGGAGGCGATGCAGCTCTTTGAAAAGCAGCGCGTGCTCTGTGCAGTGCGACAGGGGCCTGTGGGTGTCGTGACCATTAATCAGATGATCGCCAGTCGCCTGCAAAGGCGGGGTCTGCTTGGCGGCGGTGATGCCGTGCAGGGAGTGCCGGTGATGGTGACTGGTAATAACTATGAGCTGGGGTTGTTTAATGGTGATGTGGGGCTGTTGTGGCGTAATGCAGAAGGCAACTTGCGTGCCTATTTCCGGCAGTCCGATAATGAGTTGCGTGATATTCCGGCGCAGACACTGCCGCAACATGAGCTCTCCTGGGCGATGACGGTACACAAATCTCAGGGTTCTGAGTTTGAGCGGGTGATATTGCTGCTTCCCGAAGTGCAAGAGGGGGGTGCGGTTTTAACGAGGGAACTCCTCTATACAGCGGTCACTCGCGCGAAGAAGCAGTTTACATTGTATGGTAAGTCTGAGGCAGTTAATCGGGCCGTTATGCACACTGTGCAGCGCAGTACAGGTTTGGCTTCACGACTGCAGTGGCCGAGCGTTTGACACCTGATTTATACCCGTCATCCTTGAAAACGGTGGTTCGTTGGCTGAACTTAATCACCCTAGGCTCACCCCAATCACATAGTTAATCTATGCTCATGGGGATTCGCGACTTTGCCGCCTTCCATCATTTCCAATGATTTTGGGTATATTCTGTTGGCGATTATCTGGTAGATAAGATTGAATGATTTCGCGCGCTCTATCTCATTAATGGAGAAATCGACGGCAAAACGGCTCTCAATTTTCATAATTAGGCGGAGATGGTTAAGCGAATCCCACTCGGGTGTCTGGTCAATTGCTGATTGTCGGATAGCTGCTTCATTCAGTTGTGGAAAGATCTCTGCAAAGAGGTTGACCAGATCGCTCTCCAGCGTTGCTGCTGTTGCTTGCTGTGTGACCGTTGCAGGGGGTGTAACTGCTGCGGCAACGGGATGTTCTGCTGGTTGTTGGCTTGCGGGATAGGCGGCGACAAACTCGACGATACCGTGGGCGGGCAGGAGGATAAAGGCGACCTCACGACCATCAAAGGCAATATCGGCCAAAGGCTCACTTATAATGTGGCCCCCTTCAGCTTTGGCTGTCGCCAGCGCTGCGCTAAGCGAACTGACGGCGTAGCAGAAGTGGTAGGGTCCCGGGCGCTGCTGGATGGCGCGGTGGATTGGCGAGTCAGGTAGTGGCGCAAGGATCTCGATAACCAGCCCGTTTTCTAGGGTAACAAAAAGATAACGTACCCGTTGATTGAGGTTTTCAGCTGGGCCGCGCAGCAGCCTGCTGCCGGGCATCGAGAGGTAGTCTCGACAGAGTTCGTCAAACGCTTCAGTAATGAGTGCCAGATGGTCGAGGTAGAGAATGCCGTAGCGTTGGAAGAAGTCATTCATGGCTGTTGTGCTTTAAGTAAAGGTGATCCATGCCGGGGCGGCGGGAAGGGGTTGCGTTAGATCATAGCAGAAGTGGTTCTCTTGCCGACGAAAGCCGTGATCGCTGTAGAGGGTCGCTGCGGGCTGATTCCTTGCGCTGGGGATGAACGCTGCTTCCACCTTGAGGCGCCCCTGCTGTTGTAGGTGTTGGCAGCACCAGTGGAGAATGGCGCTTTCAATGCCCCGACCGAGAACGCGACAGGAGAGAATGAGGTTATCGATAGCGCTGCTTTCGGGCGTTAAATGGCGCAGGATAACCACCCCGACGAGATCACTGCTGCTTAGGCGATCTTTCACGCTAACGCCCCAGATCTCACCGTGTTGGGTGATCTCCTGAAGTTCACTCGCTTGGTAGCGGCGGCTGGTCATGTTGAACTGGTTGGTTTTATGAATCAGCTGGAGGATGCGTTGGCGGTTATCGCTCTTCAGGGGGGTGAAGGTGACGCTAATCGCTAGGGAGTGGAGAAAATCCTCACGACTAGCGTAGCGGCTTGCCTGCTGCTGCAAGGTCTGTTTTGCCTGATAGAGCTGGTGCCTCGCTCTGTCGCTGGTGGTCAGCGCATAGCGCCACAGGGGAGGGTAGTGGCGCAGCCAAGCGGGCCATTGCGCCACAGCGGCAGGCAGTTCGGGAACCGCGACCATCGGTAGTTGCCGGCGTACCGCCTCCCGCTCGAACGGGTTATCGTCAATAAAGCAGAAGTGTTGCAAACTGATGCCCAGCTCCGCTGCCAGCGCCAGCAGGTTGTCACTCTTCTCTTGCCAGTTAATACGCTTGGCAACAATATCCTCTGCCTGCAGCACCATTCCCGGGTGGTGGTTAAAGCACGCTAAGGCAATCTCCTCACTGTTTTTACTGCAGAGCGTTAACAGGAAACCCTCCTCCTGACGCGCTTTAAGAAAATGTTGCATTGACTGAAAATCGGCGCCGCTGCCCCGCTCGCCAAGGGCGATCCCCTCCATGCCATCATCACCTATCACCCCGCCCCACAGCGTGTTATCTAAATCGAGTACGATCACCCGTGCTGCTTGTCCTGCACGCTCTAACAGGGTTGCCAGCAGGGCGTTGGCAATGGCGATTGAAAAAGGTGAAGCGTAGGGGATGCGCCCGAGTTGCCAATATTTTCCCGGATCACAGGCAGCATAGCCCAGCTCCAGGGCGATGCCCGAGATAGCGATAAGATGACAACTCGCGAGTTCGTCGCAGAGTGCCTGGAGGGCAGCGTTGGCGGCAAAAAGGGGAGCGAGTTGCTGAGCAAGTGGCGTACTGAGGGGCGCTTGACCGTCGGGATGAAAATAGAAATCAGTGACATAGATAGCGCCATGCCCGCGTGCAGTAATCTGTTCATGGGCAAGACGAATGGTGTCGAAATAGGTTTGTAGCGCGCTATTATCATTACCCTTGTCCAGATCTTGCAGCCGTTCACAAAAGATAAACAGGTCGCAGTGTGCAAAAGAGGAGTTGGCATCGCGTAGTAGCAGGGGGTATTGACCAAAGGGGGGGAGGGTGATCGCGAGGGAGACCCCCGGTACTGTTTTCGCTTGAGCGAGCAGATCCTCGCGAAGCAGCTCAAGATTGCTACTGGCGAATAGCGCGATGGTGGTCGGGGTTTGCTTGCCTGGCGGGGTCACTGCGGGCGGGGTGTCGTTGCTTTGCAGGGGGGTAAAACTAGCGGCAGTCACCGCCATCAGTACCACCTCCTCAGGCTGGCCATTTTTATCGCGAAAAAAGCGTCCCTTTTCACTAAAGCCGAATTTACGGTGGATCTCCAGCACCTGACGATTAAAGGCAAAGGTCTCATCAAAAAGGGTGTGACATGCCAGATCGGTAAAGGCGTAGGCGAGGGACTCACTCTGAATGGTGAGCCACATCTGTAACCGTTCGCGGGAGTTGCTGCCCGCTTCGGGGTTGAGGTAGAAGCCCCAGTAGCAGCTCTGCGCGACCGTATCAATTTGGTAGAAATTACTAACCCCTACGGCTTGGCCTTGGTAGATAAAGAGCAGCAGCTGCCGCGTTGGGTCAGACGCCATGCGTTGCAGCCAGTTGAGGTGCTCCTCTTGGCTAATTAGATGGTCGTTAAACATTGTCCGGCGCACTTGCGGATGGTTACGCCACTGGCGAATCATCTCCCGCTCAGCGGGTTGCGGTAGCCGTAGCATCGCCGTCAGGGGCGCAGTGACGGGGCAACCATGTCCCACGCCAGAGGTTCGCCACGGCGGATATCGCGCTCTGCTGCGGTACCGATAACGCTTTCGAGATAGCGGGGGTGCAGACCGTTAGCCGGGCGAATGGAGCGCAGGTTGTCGTGGTCAAAGATTGTGCCGACAGCTATATCGGCAATCACATAGAGTGAGCGGCGAAACTGGCGGCTTGCCTCTTCTGCTGCAGAGGGGGCATAACGCACGCTACCCAGAGCCGACCACGCCTGACGGCAGGCAGTTGCCATGGCGGCAAACTCTGCAGGTTCGAGAGAGAATGCCGCATCCACCGCACCATCCTGTCGTGACAGGGTAAAGTGCTTTTCAACCACACGCGCCCCAAGAGCAACCGCCGCCACGGCAACGGCGATCCCCTCGGTGTGATCCGAGAGTCCGACTATCACCCCGAACTTTTTGGCGAGCCAGGAGATGGTGTGAAGATTCGCCTCGGCAATCGGGGCGGGATAGCTGCTGGTACAGTGGAGCAGGGTGATAGGCGTCTGGCTGTGAGCGCGTATCGTCGCCACGGCTTCGGCAATTTCGCTCTCTTCTGCCATGCCGGTCGATAAAATGAGCGGTTTACCGGTTTTTGCCGCTGCGGCAATAAGCCCTAAATCGACCAGCTCAAAGGAGGCGATTTTATAGAGGGGGGTTTGCAGGGATTCGAGCAGGGTGATTGCCGTCGTATCAAACGGGGAGCTGAACATCGGTACCCCAAGCGCCGCTGCTCGGGCAAAGAGTTGGGCATGCCACTCCCAGGGGGTATGCGCCTCTTGGTAGAGATCGTAAAGACGCCGCCCCTGCCAAAGCCCGCTGTTAATTGCAAACTCGGGGCTGTCGTGGTCAAGGGTAATGGTATCGGGGCGGTAGGTCTGAATTTTAATTAGATCGGCACCGCTGGTCGCCGCCGCCTCAACCATGTTAAGGGCAGTGGTAAGTTTGCCGCCATGATTACCCGATAGCTCGGCAATAATTAGCGGCGCCTGCTGCGGATCGGTGAGGCGCTGAAGGATGTTTTGCGGGTTGTTCATACTTAATCTCGGTTTGTCCATTGCCATAAAATCGGTACGCCACAACCGAATAGCGGACAACGCCGCAGCATCTTGAGGCCAGCCAGGGCGTCGCGGGGTGTCAGGCTTGGTTTAACCGTGCCAAAGCAGTGCGGTTTTGTGGATCAAGAGAGAGAATATGTTTAAAGATAAACTCGGCGCCTTCGTGATTTTCCAGTTGAAAGAAGAGGTTGCCCAGTTGGGTGAGGACAAAAATATCGTTAGGTGAGGCATCGAGGTAGCGGGTGTATGCCTCTAAAGCCTCCTCAATGCTACCCTGGAGAAGATAGACCTTGGCCAACTGAATAAGGTACTCCTGAGAGATTTGTGCCAGACAGTCGAGCGCCAGCACTAGGGTATTGATATCGTTGCTAATGGTGCTGATATAGGCGATGCGTCGCAGGGCATCCTCAAGCAGATAGCCTTCGGTGATCTGCTGATACTGCTCTAGAGCTTCAGTGAACTGGCCATCGAGTTCACAGAGTAGGCCGCTAAAGTAGCTTAGATGTTCATCTCGCTCTTTATGTTCTAGCAGCTTTATGCCGTTAATAATCTGTGCCAAACCAACGCGATTACCATTGCGAAAGTGGGCAGTCGCACGGTTACGCACATGGGTGAGATCAAGTTTTTTAACCGTCTCCTCTTTCCAGAGATCATAGGAGGTTTTGCCATGCAGATGATCGTGGCTATTCTGCTGATAACGTTTGAACGCCTCTTGATAGGTCGGTTCAAGGGTCTCAATAGCAAGGTTACGTCGCTGCATAAATGCCATGGCGCGCCAGCTTAGTGCGTATTTGTCCCAATATTCACAAAGAAGTTTATAGTCAGGCTGTTCCGCCTGTTCAGCAAGGACGGCGTTGGTAATAAAGATAGCGTTATCAATATCGGTTTTTACTCTTTTGCAGCCATGAAGGTAGGCTGAATAGTAATCGGCAAGCGACTTTTCGAGTTTGCTATCCTTATCTTGGTACTGCTCATCATAGGTAATGGTTTTAAGAAACCCTTCAATATTAAAGTATTTGATAGTATTGATAATATACTCATATTTGTGATTGAGTGTGCTCTCTGCCTTATTAATCTTCTGGGTATACTTTTTCTCTTTACCACTGCTTTTGTCAGAGAAGAGCGTATTAATGTTGTCGAGCGTCTCCTGACAAAGTTTTTCGATAGTAGTGATGTCGCGCTGGACCTTTTTCAGGTCAGTTAGGGTGTGGGTTACTTTTTTATGCAACTCCTCTTTTGTCGGCCAGAGAAAATGGTTGTCGATAATCTCCTTAATCTCATTTGGATGGTTATGAATGGTGATCTCATCGACATGCTTAAAGAGAACGTGTGGCGTTTTTGCCGCATTCGGTGAAATAGTGGCGATGGTTATACCCTGCGCCATGGCATTGGCAGCCTGTTCGGCGAGTGCCTTATGCATCTGAAAAAAGGCGTTATCCGTTTCGGCAATACCGCCGGCATTGGTCTCGACGGTCTGGTCAAGCTTGCCGCTAAAGGGGATGTCGTAAGCACCTTTAGTACCACGGGAGTGGCTAAAACCATCGGGGCTGTAACACATATCGACCCCGGCGAGGACAATATTGGTAAACGCCATCTCCATTAGGATAGAGAGTGCCGAGTTGATAACCGTTGGTCCCATCCCCGAGCTGTTCAGATCTTCGTTTTTAACTTTCCACGGATACTTATTGTCGATGTACACCTTGCGACCGCTGAATCCCATGGTGAGAATATGTTCAGCGTGGGTTTTATTAAACAGAATGACATTTTTATCCATCAGCAGGAGCTCACGGCTGACGTTAAAAGAGGTGGGTTGCGGGTCAACGGTAAAGACAAAGTCGGGGGTTATCTTTTCACTGAGCAGCTTTTTACTCAAACTTGAGGCGGCGGCGACCAGCAGACGATCACGGTTCTCCCGCACCCAGTCAAAGGCGAGATCAGCGGAGGGTCCGCGACCGAGGAGAACGGCGGTTTTCCCCTTAAAGATCCCCCGGAACATTCTGACCGGGGTAATGCACTCGGCTACATTAAGCAGGATCTGCTTAAGAAAGACGCGGGTCGAGAGGTTAGCCTTGGTGTTAAAGATCAGGCTCGACAGGTGGGTGCCGACAACCCCCTTAAAGTCGAGCAGCGGGGCGTAGTGGCCATCGAGCACCCCCACCGAGTCAATAATTTTTTGACTGTCAAGAACGCAGTAGGAGTTAAAGGCGAAGTGCTGCAGCTGCGCATCGAGGGTTGCCAGTGAACAGAGACCAACGACCTCCTGATGGCGATCCTGACAAATAACACCGGCAATCCGTTGTAGCAGGCTATCCTCTTCAATAAAGAGATAGCGGCTCCCCTTGGGAAGGTCGTCACGGTTAACCACATAGTTATAGAGCAGCCCCGAATCGCTGCCGACAATTAGGTAGAAGCTGTTCTCCTGCCAGAGCGTGTCACGAAAGTGGTTATCGAAATAGCTGACGGAACCCTCTTTATCAAAGCTGCCACGGTTAACTTCGTAGATGACATCCTCATCAAAACGGTTACGGATAAAACGCAGTTCACTCTCTGCATCATCGCTTATCGGGCTCTCTGGGGTGTTGCTCACTACCTTCTCCCTTAGTCGGATTTATGTTGTCAGAGTCACGATAATACACGTTTTTCAGCTGCCTGTTCAGGTCACTAAGTCAGCGGTGGAGTCTGAGGTTAATGAACTAGCGAACTCTGCCGGGACGATTTTGAAAGTGGGCGATGACCGGCATGAGGGCTGCATAGGGGAGTTGTTCGAGATCTTTGTAGTGTCTCTCGGCGCTCTCCAATAGCATGAAAATATCTGCGACATTGTCGGGCGCTGTGGTTTCGTTTTTAAGGGTCATAGCGATACCAAGTAGTGCGCCACACTGAATTTGAATCTCTTTGCCATGGGGCAGAATACCTTGGCCGGGATGTGGTGAACGTAGCACGAAGGCCGCTTTTTTACGTAGTTCCGGCAGCAGCGTGGCGCAGCGTTGTTGCGCCCCCGGGGAGATGCAGGCAAAGAACTCGCGTTCGGCAATGAGCAGCTTGCGGGCGCGACTACAGCTACAACAGCCGCGAAAAATTGCTTTGGCAAAAGGGCAGGGGTTGTCGTGAACATTTTCTAGGGTTTGCTGAAACTGCGTCTCGTCCATAGGCTATTCGTCGGCTCGCTGCAGGGTGGATGATGGTTTTGACCTCTTCTTCAGAGTATCATCTTTTTGCTAATTCAGGCTAGAATTGTGGCTACTTAAATTTGGGAGAAGGTTATGAGTACGGAAGAGGAAATTCTGCGTGCAGTTAAGCGGACGCTCACGGAGATTGCGCGTGATACTGCGACTCCGCCAGGGATGAAACACCCCCTTTCTGAAGCGACGATTAATGGCGTGCGTGATAGTTTGGTGATGATCTCGCAACGTGAGCAGGCGTTGGCTGCCGCAGATGGGCGCTCTTTTGATCTGCGTCCCCACTACAAGGATGAGGCGCCGCCTGCGGTTGCCGAGACGGTGGTTTCGCTGGATGAGTTGCGGCGAAAATAAATTTTTGTAATGGCTCTTGATGAACCTTTATATACCCCCCAATCTACCGCCGTTGGATAACTGAATGATGGCGAATCAAGTTGTTTTTTACCTAAATATCGACCCCGAACGTTATCTCAGCTATTACCGTGGTGAAGTGAGTAAGGTGTCCGTGATGTCGGTTGATGGTCGGCGGGTAGAGTTTCCTGCGTCACGCTTACGCCCTTTTGTCGCTGCCGGAGGCGTGAGTGGCTTGTTCGCGCTTCGCTTTGATGAAAATAACCGTTTTCTTGAGATGGTTAAGCTTGACAAGATCTAGATATCAGGATTATCTTACTGTCATCAAAGAATTTTTTATTTTGTGGCATTTAACATTTTATTTTAGGAGACCTGCGTTATGAGTATGTTCATGAAGTTCAACAAGTTGGCAATTGCGTCACTTGTTTTGGGTGTTGCTGTAGGTTGTGCTGACAAGCCGGTTGTTGAAGAGACCGCCCCTGATCGTGCCTTCTCGGATACCGGTGCGATGGATAAGCCGAAAGAGAGTGCGAAGAAAGATGATACCGCTAACTACCTCTCCAACAAACCCAAGGATGATAGTTATAAAGTGGTGCGTGGTGACAATCTGTGGAAAATATCTGGTAAGAAAGCGGTTTATGACAACCCTTTCCAGTGGCCACTGATTTATAAAGCCAATCGTCAGCAGATTAAAGATGCCGACCTGATCTTCCCCGGTCAGACACTGGCAATTGCCCGTGGTATGAGCAGCAGTGATATCGATGCTGCGGTTAAACATGCCAAAACCCGTGGTGCATGGTCAATCGGTAAAGTTGAAGCTAGCGATACCGCTTATCTCAACCGTTAATTGCTACGGACGTTTTTGGGTAGCCCTTAAGGTTGCTCTTCAACGTCTGATAGGATAAAAGGGCCCTGCGGGGCCCTTTTTTTATGGTGGCAAGTGTTCAGGCGTAAAGCTCTGGTCGTTATGGACGCAATAGAGGTTATGGGGTAGCAGGTTTTTAATTCTGCGACGTGGTTTTCGTTCGTTGGCCTTCGTCTTACTGTTGGAGCAAAAATTATGGAACTTTTAGCTAATGGTCGATCGGCGCTGCTCTCTTTTCAGCGGGCGCTGGCGGTCACCTCGCATAATATTTCCAACGTGAATACCGAAGGTTTTACACGTCAGGAGATTAGCTTCTCCTCTCGTATCGCCGGACAGTCACAGTTTAATGCCGGCTATGGAGCAGGTGTTGAGGTGGGGACGGTGGAGCGTGCCTATGATAAGTATCTGAACCGTGATATGCAGGAGCAGAAGTCGCTCTATACCGGTGCAGATAACTACACCCGCTTTGCTAACGAAATTGATGACCTTTTTGCCAATAGCGAAACTGGCCTTGCGGTGCAGAGCCAAGATTTTTTCCGTTCGATCCAGGCGGTCGCGAGTGACCCAACCTCGATTGCGGAACGTCAGACGCTTGTTTCCGATGCTCAGATGATGACCTCACGTTTTCGTGAAATTGATGATCGCATTGATAATGTCAAAACCACGACGGATGGGATGATTCGTGATGCGGTGAGTGATGTGAATCTTTATGCCAAGCAGGTCGCCGAGCTGAATAACAAGATTATGAATCAGGGCTCTAATGGCCAGACACCGAACGATCTGATGGATCAGCGTGATCTGTTAATTAGCAAAATTGGTGAGCAACTGAATGTGACGACGATCGAGATGCCGGATCACACCACCAGCGTCTTTGTCGGTAATGGTAATTCGCTGGTACGGGGGGGGGTGAACTATTCAATGTCCACCGCACCCAGCAAGGAGTATGGTTACAATCAGCTGGGAATTTTTATTGATGGCAAGAATACCAGTAGTGAAATTACCCCTCAGGTGACCAGTGGTACGGCAGGGGGGCTGCTGCAGTTTCAGCGCGATATACTAACCCCTGCAGATAATCGCGTCGGACGCATGGCTGCGGTGTTGGGGCAGGAGTTTAATCAGCAGTATGCTCAGGGGTGGGATCTGAACGGTGATCCCGGTATTGCCAATTTTTTTAATATTGAGCAGCCGGTGGCTACAGTGATGAACGGCGGCAGTACGATGACCGCCACCTTTCTGGATGATACCTCACAGCTGGAGGCTTCCAACTATACGATGCGTTATGATGGCAGCAGCTGGGAAATGACCCGCATGAGTGATGGTAAAGCGGTGAGCTTTACCGGCACGGGCAGCGCGGGTGATCCCATTCTTGCGGAAGGGCTGTCGATAGTGACCGCCGGTGCGCCGACCAGTGGTGATGTGGTGCTTATTCAGCCCTATCGCGATATGTCCGCCAAGTTCACCACCAATGTGACTGATCCGCGTGCCATTGCGGCGTCACAAACTGATCCAGCGGTTGATGCCGGCTCCTTTGGTGATAACACTAATATGCTGGCGCTTTTTCAACTTCAGGAGACCCGTCTCTTTGATAAGGGACAGACCACTTTTGATGGCGCCTATGGCCATATTGTTGCCGAGGTAGGGAATAAGGCGGCGGTAGCACAAAGTTCGTTAAGTGCGCGTAAGATTATCTATGAACAGGCGGTGAATGCCCGTGAAATGCGTTCAGGCGTGAATCTCGATGAGGAGGCGGCTAATTTGATGCGTTATCAGCAGGCTTATATTGCTGCCGCCAAGGTGATGAGCGCCGCGGATGAGATGTTCCAATCGCTGATTAATAATGTTTAACCAAGTGGTGTGAAACGGAGATAAGCCATGAGTGATATAAGACTTTCGACATCACAGTTGCATAATACGACCACCAGTCAGATTCTCAAGAATCAGAGTGATGTCTATCGTACCCAGACACAACTGGCCACGGGAAAGCGTATTCTCTCCCCTTCCGATGATCCGCGCGGTGCTGCGAGTCTGGTCGATTTGACGCGTGAGATAGCGCGTTCCAAACAGTATCAGGATAATGGTTTTGCTGCCAAGGAGCGTCTTGATCTGGAGGATCAGACCCTGGGAAGTGCCGCAACCCTATTGCAGCGCATTAATGAGCTTGGGGTTTATGGTAATAACGGTGCACTCGGTGCCACGGAGCGTGGCTATATTGCTGCCGAGATTGAGGGCTACTATGAGGAGATGCTGAGTATTGTTAACGCCAAAGGCAATAACGGCGAGTACCTTTTTGCCGGTTATAAGTCGTCAACCACCCCCTTTGCCAAGGGGGTCGGGGTCGATGCTAGCGGTGCCCCGGTGGCTGGCAGCACCATTGGTTATTCCGGTGATGATAACCGTCGCCAGATCTATATTGCTGATGAGCTGTCGCTCGCTTCAGCCGATCCGGGCTCTGAGGTCTTTCAGGGGAAGGGCGTGACCAATGGCGTTGATATGTTTCGCTCTATTGAGGATATGATTAATAACCTGAAAAATAATACGCCTGATATTGCCAACGCCAATGGTAAGACCGATCAGGAGAATATCGGGGCGGTGATGGAGCAGATCCTGCTCTACCGCTCTAAGGTAGGGGCGCGTCTGCATACGATTGAGACGCAAAATATGGTGCATGAGGATTTTCAGGTCTATCTGCAAACCTCGGTATCACGGGTTGAGGATGTCGATATTGCCGAGGCGGTTACCCGTCTTAACCAGCAGATGATGTCGCTGCAGGCGGTGCAGCAGACCTACATGAAGACTCAGGGGCTGAGTCTTTTTAACTACCTCTAGGGCGCTGTGTGAGTGCAAAGATCGCCCTGGGCAGCGTGCAGTTTGGCCTCGATTATGGAATTAGTAATCAAGGTGGCAAAACCAGCCAGGCAGAGATAGTTAATATTCTGACCTATGCGAAGCAACAGGGTATTGATACGCTGGATACCGCAGAGGGTTACGGCGACAGCGAGATACGCTTGGGTGAGTGTGGGGTAGACGCCTGGCAGGTGGTAAGTAAATGGACACTTCGCCCCGACACTTCCCCCGCAGCGCAACTGGCAGCAACCCTGCAGCGTCTGCAGATTAAACAGCTCTATGGCTACCTGCTGAACCAGCCACTGATGTTGCTGCAACGTCCTGAGATATGGCCACAACTGCAGGTGCTGCAGGCAGAGGGCCACTGTCGCCGCATTGGTTTTACCCTCTATCGTCCCGAAGAGCTGCAGCAGTTACTCGATGCGGGGTTTACCCCCGATTTGGTGCAACTGCCCTACAGCAGCGTCGATCAGCGTTTTGCGACACTGCTGCCGCAACTTCAGGCAGCTGGGGTGGAGATCCATAGCCGCTCGGTTTTTTTACAGGGGCTGTTACTGATGTCACCCCAGCAGTTGAGCGATCACTTTGCGGCGATAAAACCCTATTTAACCGCGCTAGAGCAGAACTTCAGCACCCTAGGGGAACGTATCGCCGCACTGTTACAAACGGTGATAACGCATCCTGCGGTGAGTCGGGTGATTATTGGCGTCAACAGTCAACAGCAGCTACAAGAGAACCTTGCGGGGTTAGCTCAGACGGCCGCGTTACTACCGCCAGCGCCGCAGTTGGCGGATTCGATACTCTTGCCCAGCCTCTGGCCCAAATCATGAACCTCACTCAGGATATCTTTGCCATGCAGGGTGAGGTTGCCGTGGTGACTGGTGGTGCAGGCTATCTTGGGGCGGCGATGTGCGATGCCTTGCTTAGTAAAGGGGCGACGGTGGTGGTCGCTGCTCGCTCCCAAGAGAAGTTTCACGCCCGCTTTGGCAGCGGTTATGAAAACGACCCGATTCACTTTATCCCCTGTGATATCTGTGAAAAAGCAGCTTTCACCGATCTTTATGGTGAGGTGGCGCAGCGTTTTGGCCGCATAGATGTGGTGGTTAATAACGCTAATAGTGTTAGGGGGATCGGCAGTCATGAGATTAGCGACAGTGACTGGGAGTACACTCTCAACGGTGTGCTTGGGCAGGTGCAGCGCTCTATCGTGGCGGTGATACCACTCATGCGGCAGCAACAGCGTGGCAGCATTATTAATATCGCTTCAATGTATGGTAGCGTCAGTCCCGATTTCACCCTCTATCAGGGGGAGGGGTGTGAAAAATATACCAGTCCGCCACACTACGGTGCGGCAAAGGCAGCGGTCCTGCAACTAACACGTTATTACGCCTCACTGCTGGGGCGAGAGGGGATTCGCGTGAATGCGATAGCTCCGGGGCCTTTTCCGGTTGCCGCGATTCGCGAGGCCAATCCGGTTTTTTTGCAGCGCCTGCAGAATAAAACCGTCACCGGAAAGCTCGGGCAGCCTGAGGATATCATGGGGTTGGTGTTGCTATTGGCCTCCTCCGCCTCGCAATTTATCACCGGTCAGCAGATCGCTATTGATGGCGGTTGGACTATTCAGTGAGCAGACGGGTTATCACCTTCGGGACATTTGATCTGTTTCATATTGGTCATCTGAATATTTTGCAAAATGCCGCCTCGCTGGGTGATTATCTCATTGTCGGCATCTCTTCAGATGAGCTTAACTATCATAAAAAGGGGTTTTTCCCTACGGTTAATTTCACGGATCGGGCAAGAATTATCGCCGCACTCGCCTGTGTGCAGCAGGTTTTTAAGGAGGAGTCACTGGAGCAGAAGGCGGCGTATATTCAACGCTATGCGGCGGATGTGCTGGTGATGGGGGATGACTGGGCGGGAATTTTTGATATCTACAGTGACCTCTGTGAGGTGCGCTACTTTCCCCGAACCCCGGAGATCTCCACCACCGAAATCGTTAATAAGATAAAAGAGCGATAAGAGGTGATGAACGCTGCCTCGGGAGTATTGTGGTGATTGCCAATCTAGTGGCACGTTATCTGGCCTTTAAGGGGCGTTATATCGTCTGCCAGCGGCGGGAGAAAGAGTACGCAATCAACCGCTATTACGCCCATCTCATTGATCCCTTTTTTACCAAGCTGGTTTATGATCTTGGGCTCTCCCCAAATAGTGTGACGTTGGTGGCGCTGTTGTTGGGGGTTGGTAGCGCGGTTGCCCTGCTCAATGGTGCTTTGGTGTGGGCGGCGATTCTGCTGCAGCTGCATCACTTTTTTGATGGTGCCGATGGCAATTTGGCGCGTTTGACCAACCGCTGTTCTGCAGCGGGGGCGCGGCTGGATCGGCTTAGCGATCAGCTGGTACGCGTGGCGGTTTTTGTCGCGGTGGCCATTGCGGCAAAGGTCGATGGTTATCTCGCGGTTGCTTTTGTGGCGACACTCTATCTCGATTTCTGGGTGGTTCACCGCTATGTGCTACCCTGCCTGAAGCGGGTGACTATTCACCCTATGCGCTGGAAAAAGTGGTTTCTTGACAGGGGTATTATTCCTGGCTATGACCACTTTACGATCTTCTTTTTAATTTCGCTAACCGCGCTGTTTGACCGCCTGGATATCGTTATCTATCTCACCCTGGTGCTTAAGAATATGGAGTGGATCTACCGCCTTGGCGAGTGTTATTACAGTCAGAAATTAGGTAGATCTCAAGCCGATGTCTGACAAGTTTCAAATCGATGGGCATAAATTAAGTTATCATCCACAGCGCGTTGCGACGCTGCTGGATGCGCAGCAGAGCTGGCAGGCGGCGCGTGACCTTTACCCGCTCTATGTTGAGATCTCCCCTGTGGGGGCGTGCAATCACCGCTGTACCTTCTGTGCCGTTGACTATATCGGTTATCAGCCGGTGCGTTTTGAGGAAGCGACGCTCATTCAACGCATTGAGGAGATGGGGGCACTGGGGGTAAAAAGTATTATGTTCGCCGGTGAGGGTGAACCGCTATTGCATAAAGGGATCTCCCGCATTGCGGCAGCGACCAAGGCGGCGGGTGTGGATGTCGCCTTTACCTCCAATGCGACGGTGTTACCCAAGGATTTTATCGATTTGGCGCTGCCGCAAACCGCTTGGTTTAAGGCCTCCATTAATGCCGCAACCGCTGCGACCTATGCGCAGATCCACCAAACTGCGGCGGAGGACTTCAGTAAAGCGATTGACCATCTGAAGCGGATGGTGGCTGCGCGTAATGCCCAGCGACTCGATACGGTGATCGGTGCGCAGATCCTGCTGCTACCGGAAAACCGTGCTGAGATAGAGCAACTGGCAACCATCTGTCGTGATGAGATTGGTCTTGACTATCTTGTGGTGAAGCCCTATTCGCAGCACCGTTTTAGTTTGACCCAGACCTATGCAGAACAGCGTTATGACGATTTGGCAGCGCTTGATGAGCGTCTTGCGCGTTTTAACAGTGACCGCTTTTCGCTTATTTTTCGCCGTCACACCATGGAGAAGATGGCCGAGACAACGTTGCCCTACAGCCGTTGTCGTGCGACGCCGATGTTATGGGCCTATGTGATGGCGGATGGAAGAGTCTTCTCCTGTAGTGCCTATCTTCTTGATGATCGTTTTGCCTTGGGGAACCTACAGCAGGACTCTTTTCAGGCGCTTTGGCAAGGGGAAAAACGTCAGGAGAACTGGCGTTTTGTGCGCGACAAGCTCGATATTCAGCAGTGTCGGCGTAATTGTCGTATGGATGAGGTGAATCGTTATCTGCACCGTCTGCTCGAGGAGCCGCCGCTGCATGTTAATTTTATTTAGGCGCGTGAGTGGAGAGTTGCCGTAGATCGGACGCTAGTCATGAGTATACCCTTTCTACTTGAAATTGCAGGGTCGTTGACTTCAGTCGCTCACCCCAATCACATAGTTAATCTATGCTCATGGGGATTCGCGACTTTGCCGCCTACCTGCATTTCCAAGTAGTTTGGGTATATACCCGTCATCCTTGAAAACGGTGGTTCGTTGCACCAAAGGCCAAGCTGCGCACGCTACAGCCG
>JADGBN010000022.1 GCA_015231435.1 Gammaproteobacteria bacterium | reverse complement strand
GTTTTAAGCCATCGGTGCCAACCTCAAGCACCCGCTGCAGGGTGGTCAGGTTGTCGGCGGCGCGCTCACCGGGCAGACCGACAATAAGATGGGTGCAGAGGGGGATTTGGCGTTGACGTACCGCCTTTGCAGCAGTGACATACTCGGCAAAAGTGTGCCCTCGGTTGACTCGCTCAAGGGTCGCATCAAAACTCGACTGCAAGCCAAGTTCAAGCCACACCTCATGTCCTTGCTGGCGATACGTTTGTAACAGATTAAGGACGCGTTCGGGAACACAATCAGGGCGGGTGCCAATCGCCAGCCCTATCACATCCGGCTCTGCCAAAGCGGTATCATAAAGCTCTTTAAGATGGGCCGGATCGTCGTAGGTGTTGGTATAGGCCTGAAAGTAGGCGATAAATTTTTTTGCCCGCGTACGTTTGGCAATAACTTCGCGCCCCTTGGCAATCTGTTCGCTAATCGCGGCGTGGCTGCGGGCATTGGGGCTAAATGAGCTGTTATTGCAGAAGGTACAGCCGCCAACCCCTTTACTACCGTCACGATTTGGGCAGGTAAACCCCGCATGAATAGAGAGTTTATGAACGCGCTCGCCAAAGCGCTGCAGCATCTGCTGTCCGAAGGTGGTAACGTAGTCGCTAAGTGCCATGAAGTTTGTGTCTGCTGCCTGAAGTCGGTGATAATGCGCAGATGGGCATCCTGGTTTAGGGCGGTACCTTAACTAAGAGGGTGCTTGCTCGATTATCAGCCTGATAGGTTGAGTAACTTTTAATTTAACATTGCTAATCGAAGCATTGGTATGAGGTCGCAGCGGCGATAATGCAAAATTTTTTTTCTTGGTTGGTGGAGTCGGGCGGTATTAGTCGTGCCGAGCTCGCACAGGCAGAGCTGTTGTCGCAGCAGGGTGGCGAGGCGATGGCGGTTGTTTTGGTGCGCTTAGGCTTTATCGGTGAGCGTGAACTGGCGACTGCTTACAGTCAATTTTGTCAGTTGCCGCTGCTCGCACGTGATGCCTACCCCAGTGAAGCGGTTAGCGATTTGGCGATCTCCCTGCGTTTTCTAAAAGAGCACCATCTTCTGCCGTTGCGACAGGAGGAGGGGCGCTGCCATTTTGCGGTGATGGATCCGGCGGATCCCTATACCCGTCAAGCGCTCCAGGCGCTACTGGGTGATGGCGTCGAAATTGTGTTAATGGTCGGGTTAATTTCAGAAATCGAGGGAGCGATTGAGCGTCTCTATGGCGAGGGACGTAGCGCCATGGATGAGCTGGTTGAGGGGTTGGCGGGGGCGCATGGCGACGGTGAGGAGGATGTTGAACATCTGCGTGATCTGGCCAGTGAAGCGCCGATGATCCGTCTGGTGAATTTGATCTTAACCCGTGCGGTGGCGCTTGCTGCCTCGGATGTCCATATTGAACCCTTTGAGGGAAAGCTGAAGGTCCGTTATCGGGTCGATGGCGTACTCGTCGAGAGCGAATCGCCGCCGGCTAAATCAACTGCAGCGGTCATCTCCCGCATAAAAATTATGGCGCGTCTTAATATTGCCGAGCACCGTTTGCCACAGGATGGACGGATCTCGCTAAAAATTCAGGGAAAAGAGATCGATATGCGGATCTCCACCATTCCCACGATGTTTGGTGAGAGTGTGGTGATTCGTCTTCTCGATAAAGGGCGAGTGCGTTTTGATTTTGCTGCGCTCGGTCTGCAGGGGCGATCGCTTGCGGCGCTGTTGCGTATTCTCACCATTCCCCACGGGATTGTCTTGGTGACCGGACCGACCGGTAGTGGCAAAAGTAGTACGCTCTATACCGCTTTACAGCGTCTTAATACGGAAGATCGCAAGATTATTACCGTGGAAGATCCGGTTGAGTATCAGCTGGAGGGAATCAATCAGGTACAGGTGAAGCCGACGATTGGCCTCACCTTTGCCACCGCTTTGCGGGCGATTGTCCGCCAAGATCCAGATGTGATTATGGTGGGGGAGATGCGTGATGAAGAGACCGCCCATATTGCAGTGCAGTCGGCGCTAACGGGTCACCTGGTGCTGTCAACGCTGCATACCAACAGTGCCGCAGCGGGGATCACCCGAATGCTCGATATGGGCATTGCCGACTATCTGTTAATTTCAACAATAAATGGCATTGTCGCGCAGCGTCTGGTACGCCGCCTCTGCCCGGCGTGTCGTCAGCCCTATGCGGTGAGTGATGAGTTGGCCGCTCGTCTGGAGATTAGCGTTAGCCAAAATCAGCCGTTTTATCACGCCACTGGGTGTGAAGCCTGCGGTGGGACGGGGTTCCGTGGCCGTGTTGCGGTTACCGAAGTGCTGGAGATGAATGAGGCGATTCGCAAACTGGTCATGCAACATGCTGGTGCCGACGCAATTGCCCAGCAGGCGGAAGCAGATGGTATGGAGTCGATATATGGTGATGGTCTGCATAAGGTAATGGCCGGCGTGACCACGCTTGAGGAACTATTGCGCGTCTGTAAGGAGGCCTAAGCCATGCCAGATTACCATTTTGCTGCGGTGCGTCCCAGTGGTGAACGGCTTGAGGGGGAACATCACTGCCAGAGTGAGGCCGCGTTGGTAGAGTGGTTACAGGGGCAGGGTTACATACCGGTGACGATTGCCACCTCTGCGGCGACGGTTTCACCGCGTCAATGGTTAAAGCGCCGTTCGCAACCCAAGGTTTCCGTAGAACAGATAGCCAACCTGACGCGACAACTCTCCACTCTGCTGGAGGCGGGAATGCCTTTAGAGCGGGGGTTGCGTACCCTTACTGACTTGGCGAGTGAAGTCGCGGTACGCCAGTTGCTGCAGCGTCTCTTGGCGGGGCTACAACAGGGGGGGCGCTTCTCTGATGTGCTGGAGCAGGAGCCAACGCTCTTTTCACGCCTTTATGTCAATATGGTTCGCGCAGGGGAGAGCGGTGGGGCGTTAGAGACCGTGTTGCAACAACTGGCAGACTATCAGGAGCGTTCGCAGGCACTAAAAGAGAGTGTCCGCTCGGCGCTTATCTATCCGATAATTCTGGTCACCGTAGCGGTGCTGTCGGTGCTTATGCTGCTCCTGTTTGTCGTGCCGCAATTTCAGGAGATGTTTGCCGACATGGGGGCAACCCTGCCGCTGGCGACCCGCATTGTTGTCGGTATCGGTGAGGTTTTCCGTCACTACTGGTGGCTGCTGCTGGCGACCACTTTTCTCCTGGTTGCAGCGGCCTCTGCAGCCCTTGAACGACCTGCCATTCGCCTGCGCTGGCACGCTTGGTTACTCAGACTGCCGATTGCCGGGGAGTTGATAACCAAAATGGAGACGGCGCGCTTTAGTCGTACTTTGGCAGTGCTGCTGGAGAATGGTCTGCCACTGCTCTCCTCCTTGCAGCTGGCACGGGAGGTGGTCGGTAACGGGGTGATTGCCAGTGCGATTGCCGCCTCGGTGGATGATCTCAAAGGGGGGCGAGGTCTTTCGATGGCGCTGCAACAGGCGGGGCAGATCCCGCCGCTGGCTCTGCAGATGATGCGCGTCGGCGAGGAGTCCGGATCGTTGGGAAAGATGCTGTTGCGCATCGCCAATGTCTATGATCAGGAGGTCAAAACCGCCGTAAACCGTGCCTTGACACTGATCGAACCGACATTGATAGTTGGTTTGGGCGTTGTCGTAGCTGCTATAATTTCCTCGATATTAATGGCGATTCTTGGCGCCAATCAACTTGCCTTTTAACCCGCTTAAAATTTAACTGTTATTTCAGGAGTCTCTTTTGACAGCACCACGCACTTTGCCTTCTTTACTACTGCATAAGTCGCAACAGCGCGGCTTTACCTTAATTGAACTGCTGGTGGTACTCGCCATTCTGGCGCTGCTGGCGGGGCTGGTCGGGCCACAGGTGATGAATGCCCTGGGCGAATCGAAAAGCAAAACTGCCAAAGTGCAGATTGAGGATCTCGCGGCAGCGCTTGATCTCTATCGTCTGGATACCGGCCACTATCCCAGTAATGAGGAGGGGTTAAAGGCGTTGGTAGAGAAGCCTAAAGCAGCAAAAAAGTGGAATGGCCCCTACCTGAAGAAAAAATTAGTGCCGGATGATCCTTGGGGGAATCCCTATACCTACCGCTTTCCTGGCGAACATGGCGCCTACGATCTGCTCTCTTTAGGTAGTGACAATGTGCCTGGGGGTGAGGGTGAGGCGCGTGATCTGCTGGGTTGGGAGTAAGATTATTCACCACCACACTGCGCAACGGGGATTTACCTTAATTGAGCTGCTGCTGGTCTTAACCATTGCGGCAGCGATGTTAGCGATCACCCCGCCTTTAATTAGCGCTGCACTCCCAGGCGTTGAGCTGACCTCTGCGGCGCGTGAGGTGGCGGCTTCCCTGCGTTATGCCCGCAGCCGTGCGATTACCGAGGCGGCAGCGACGACTTGGCAGCTCGATTTACAGGCGAAAAGCTATCAGTTGGCTGGCAGTTCTCGGCAACAGACCTTACCCGCTACCGTTAATCTTGAGCTGGTCACCGCACTCTCCCTTGCCGCCAACCCCCGTCAGGGGGCGGTACGCTTCTATGCCGATGGCAGCTCTAGTGGCGGACGACTCACCCTAAGCGGCAGCGACCGTCATTTTTTAATTGATATTGACTGGCTAAGTGGCCGGATCACCTTAACCGAGGGTTAATCGAATGGATAGTTGGCAATGTGTGGCATAGTTGGCGCAGTCGCGGAGCGTAATGTTCTGCCCATTCTGATGGAGGGGCTGCGGCGTCTTGAGTATCGCGGTTACGATTCTGCAGGCGTGGCGCTGTTGGCAGATGAGGATCACCTACTGCAGCGCTGTCGGGCTCAGGGCAAGGTAGCGCAGCTGGCGCAGGCCCTTGCCGCCGATCCCATTGCCGGGCACTGTGGTATTGCCCACACCCGCTGGGCGACCCATGGCCAACCGCTGGAGAGTAATGCCCACCCGCATATCTGTAATCATCGTATCGCCTTGGTGCATAACGGGATTATTGAAAACCATCAAGCGTTGCGTGCAGCACAGCTAGGGCGCTACCGTTTTACCTCAGAGACCGACACCGAAGTGATTGTGCATCAGGTCTTTGACCATCTGGAGAGGGGCGGCACCCTGTTACAGGCGGTGCAGCGTACAACTTTAGATCTGCAAGGTGCCTACGCATTAGCCGTGATCGACAGCGCTGCGCCCGATCTTCTGGTGGTTGCGCGGCGCGGCAGTCCGCTGGTTATCGGTCTTGGCATTGGGGAAAACTTCATCGCTTCGGATGTCGCTGCACTGTTACCGGTTACCCAGCGCTTTATCTTTCTTGAGGAGGGAGACGCTGCGCAAATAACGCTAAATAGTGTCACTATTTATGATGCAGCAGGCGCAGCGGTAGAGCGAACTGTGCATGAGAGCAGCCTTAATCCGCAGGCGGTGCAGTTGGGTAACCATCGTCACTACATGCACAAAGAGATTTTTGAACAGCCCGATGCGGTGCAGCAAACCCTAGAGGGGCGTATTGGCGGGGCAGGGGTTATCTATGATCTTTTCCCACAGTTAACCCAAGCGGCGCGGCAACAGCTTGCCGAGATTAGGCAGATTCAGATTGTCGCCTGTGGCACCAGCTACCACGCCGGTTTAACTGCACGCTACTGGTTTGAGGCGATACTTGGCATCGCCTGTCAGGTGGAGGTCGCCAGCGAGTTTCGCTACCGCAGTCCAGTGGTGTTGCCCAACACCCTGTTTATAACTATTTCGCAATCGGGTGAGACAGCCGACACCTTGGCGGCGCTGCAACTGGTCAAGCAGCGTCATCCCGAGATGTTAACACTCACCATCTGCAATGCGCCGGAGTCTTCACTGACGCGTGCTTCAATGCTTACCCTGCTAACCCACGCCGGCCCTGAAATTGGCGTCGCCTCGACCAAAGCCTTTACCACTCAGCTCACCGCCTTAAGTCTGCTCCTCTTGGCGTTAGGCAAACTGCAGCAGCGCATCCCTGCTGAGCAGGAGGAGAAGATGGTGCTCAGTTTACGGCGACTGCCAGGGTTACTGCAGCAGGCACTACAACTCGAGCCGCAAATTGCCGCGCTGGCAACGGAGTTTGCCGATAAACACAACGCCCTCTTTTTGGGACGCGGGACGCACTACCCCATCGCCATGGAGGGGGCGTTAAAGCTCAAGGAGATCTCCTATATTCATGCCGAAGCCTACCCTGCCGGAGAGCTGAAACATGGGCCGCTGGCGCTGGTTGATGATCAGATGCCGATTGTTGTGGTCGCCCCCAACGATGCCCTGCTGGAGAAGTTAAAGTCAAATCTTCACGAGGTGCAGGCGCGCGGTGGGCGGATGATTATCTTTACCGAGCAGGAGGTGGATATCGCCCCGAGTGACGCGGTGACCGTACTGCCGGTGATCTCTGGCTTAGGGCCGATCACCGCGCCCATTCTGTTAACCATCCCCCTGCAGTTACTCGCCTACCATGTCGCCCTAATTAAAGGGACAGATGTCGATCAGCCGCGTAATCTCGCCAAAAGTGTCACAGTGGAGTAGCGTTGCCGCACCCTCTGTAAACGAGGGGTGTTCACTGTTAGCACGCAGGTTGGGGTGAGGAACCAACCCCAACAGAACAGACGAGACCAAACGGCAATCGTTGGGGTTCCTATGTCACCTCAACCTACAAAAATGGAGAACACCTCAGACGAGACGATACCTGTGGGGGAGCGGTAGGGTGTGGTTTTACCGAAGCGTTATTGCAGGGGGCTTTTTCCCGCCCCGCGCTTATCTGCGAACGGGGAGGGGATTAAGTTTTCCGGTTATCTATACCCGTCATCCTTGAAAACGGTGGTTCGTTGCACCAAAGGCAGGCTGCGCACGCCGCAGTCGCTCACCCCAATCACTTAGGTTGTCTAAGCTCATGGGGATTCGCGACTTTGCCGCCTACCTGCATTTCCAAGTAGTTTGGGTATATTTAGGCAGCGTTGCGTTCGCGAATTCGGGCGCGGATCTCTTCGCGGCTGCGGCCATCTTTAATAATGCCAGCGGATTTCATCTTCTCTTTCAGGCTTTCACCACTGCCGGAATCGGCAAGTTCACGGGCGGCTTCCATGCGTGCCTGGCGCTCTGCTTGCTGCTCTTTTATTCGCTCCATGCGGTCAGCTGCGGTACGCATCGATGAGTTGGCACCGGAGTAACGCGCGGCACTCATCGCTGCAGCTTGTTGCGCCGCCTCGGTGGCTTTGATGTTTTTCACTTCACGTTCAAAGGCTTTCATCGAGCGTTCGCTATCAAGAATGGTGCGTTTAAGCTGTTTGACGTTCTCTTCATAGCTGGCATGAAGCTCGCGTTGTGCCGCCAAATCTTCATCAATTTCGGCGATTTTATCGAGGAGTTCATTCACCAGATTTTCGTCACCCTTGGCTTCAGCCTGAGCCGCATAGCCTTCATATTCGTTTAGTGTGTTGGTGACCTCACTGACCCGTTTGGCGGTGAGCTTCTCCTGTGCCATCACTTCGGTCAGGGCACTTTTAGCCTGATTGAGTTCGTCTTTGGCATCGCGCACTTTTTGTTCGAGCCCAGGAATAGCGCGGGCGTCGGCGAGTGCTTGTCCGGCACTGTTAATGTCACCTCTAATTGAATCAAATAGCTGTTTTATCCAACTCATGGTCTCTCTCCTTAAATTAAATTTGCTGAGGGTCGGGTTTACTGTAAAAACTCGCGCAGTGCTTCAACCACTTCAAGCGTGTTATCGCTTAAGGTGGCCACTTCGGTGACGATGTTTTCAACCGGGCTGTTGAGTGCCATGGCGCCAAAAAGCTGATATTGGTCGCCGGTTCGACTGAAGGCGGAGAGTGGCATGTGCATATTCATCGCTAGCATGGCGCTCATCATCTCCGCCTCTGCCCCCGCCTGAATCTCCCGGCTGCGCCAGAGGTTGGTGACCACGGTGATTTGGTTAGCATCCATATCGAGAATGATCGGAAACTCTTCGCGTCCCTCAATTTCGATCATCGCCATTAGCGCATCGCTGTCGATAACTCGGGCGTTCATTTGCTCTTTGGCTGCGGTTTTGCTGCTATTAAGAACGCTAATTATCTCTTGGAGTTTTTTCAAGCTGTTATCACTCATGGGTTGCTCCTGGTGACGGGTTGGTTAAAGGGGGGTCGGATTTGCGGGAGTTTACCTGATATGTTTTGTCAGTTCTTTACGGGGTCGTGGCGGGTGACGCTGTTCATAGCTTGAGATGATAGGGGTTGCTGCGGTTGATTGCAAGATTAAAAAGCACGTTTATGGTGATTTTAATTTACTGGCAGTGTCTATACACTGCGTGTGATATTATTTAATGCTTGATTATCTGTTCTGCGGGAGGCGATATGGATCAGCAGCAAGTTACCAGTGAGGCGTGGGCATCTGTCTCTTGCCGCTTGTTAAAGTCAGCGCTTAAACTGAAGGGGGTCTCCTATCGTGAGCTCTCGGCGCGGCTTGCGCGTCTGGGTATTGACGAGAGTGAGTCAAACCTCTCTAATAAAATTAACCGTGGGCGTTTTTCTGCTGCTTTTATGTTGCAGGTTTTTCATGCGATTGGTATGAAGCATATTTCGGTGGTTGATCCGGACTCGCTTGCGATTCAATCGGAAATAGCGTCTGATTAACCTTTCGTAAATTCAGCCGGTGGTCTCGTTTGCCCCGGTACTCTATTTTATTGACGGAGAGTGAGTATGTTTCCCCATCACATCTGGACGGCGTTGCGCTATGCCATCCTCCCGGTCGTTATTATGTTGTTGAGTGGTTGTAGTCCGGAGGATGAAGCGACTTCAACGGTGGATGATGGTCTTGTCGATAATACCTATCCGGGTAATATTATTATTGAGGCCAGAGATCGCAATATTTTAATTTCGTGGGATGCGGTGGAGAATGCTTCAGCTTATCGCGTCTATCTTGCTGCGGAGAAGGGGGTTACCCCCTACAACTATGATCTGCTGGATGGGGGGATCCACTATGAGGTGAAGAAAAGCCCCCTGGTGATTGCCAATGTGAGCAACTCGGTGACCTATTATCTTGTTATCACCTCGGTGATTGATAATAAGGAGGGCGCGGCCAGCGGCCAGATTGCTGCAACGCCGGTTACCTATTATCAGCGAGTTGCCAGTGACGGGAGTCGCGAGGGTGTGTCGGTAAATAATTTTGCCTGTGTTGAAGATCTGCGTAATGGTCTGATGTGGGAGGTGAAAACGGATGACGGCACGATTCACGACCGCGATAATCGTTATACGCTGCAAAGTTTTGATAATGTCGTGTCACAGGTTAATCATGCGGCGCTTTGCGCCTATACGGATTGGCGGATGCCGACAAAGGATGAGTTAAAGCGGTTGGTGTTCTGTGATATTGGCCCGCGAAGCCCGCTGGATGATGATGAGGGGTGTTATGCAGGCCACGCCTCGCCGACCATTAATCTCAGCTATTTCCCCAAGGTGCAGGATGATTATGACGCCTTTTACTGGAGCTCTGCCGATACCGCCGATGCCTCGTTAGCGGCGTGGGGCGTCAATTTTTATGATGGACGTGCCAGCAGAGCGTCCGCCAGCGAGCAGCACTATGTGCGTCTGGTGCGTGATGCCTCCTGAGCAGTGGCTTGAATCCCAACCCGGTTATCACTATCTTCTGAAAACGTTTGATAACTATTACTTATCCGAGGTTAACTATGGAACCGCTAGAGCGCATTAAAGAACAGGTCGAGAGTCATGCTGTGGTTATTTACATGAAGGGCACCCCGCAGTTACCCAGTTGCGGCTACTCCAGCCGCGCCTCACAGATGTTACAGGCGTGTGGCGTCCCTTTTGCCCACTTTAATGTGCTGGCCGACAAGGAGATTTACGACAATCTGCCCAACTATGCGGACTGGCCGACCTTTCCCCAGCTTTATGTCAAAGGAGAGCTTATCGGTGGCCACGATATTATGCTGGAGCTCTATCAGAAGGGTGAGTTGAAGTCGTTATTGGAAGCGGCGGTCGCCTGATTGAGGGTGATGCGCCAGTATGCCCTGTGGGTGTTGGGGGCGATTGGTTGGTCGGTTTTGCTACTGGCAGAGTCGTTGGCAGCAGAAAATTTGACTTCGGAGGTGATCGTGAGTGAGGGTAATACGCAACAAGTGAGGGCAACTGCGACCTTTGCCGGTGGCTGCTTCTGGTGTGTTGAGGCAGCTTTTGAAAAGCTTCCTGGGGTTATCGAGGTGATCTCCGGTTATACCGGCGGTGATGAGCCTAATCCTACCTATGAACAGGTCTCCTCGGGAAAGACTGGCCACTATGAAGCGATTCAGGTGCATTATGACCCGCAGCAAATTAACTATGAGTCGCTACTGCAACTGCTCTGGCGGCAAATAGATCCCACCGATGCAGGGGGGCAGTTTGTCGATCGCGGACATCACTATCGCGCAGCGATTTTCTATCATGATGCGCAGCAGCGTCAGGCGGCAGAGGCTTCGTTGCAGGCACTGGCCGCAAGTGGTCGTTATCAAAAGCCGTTAGCGGTAGCGTTGTTGGCGTTAAAGCAGTTTTATCCTGCCGAGGCGTACCATCAGAACTTTTATCAACAGAGTCCGGGACGTTACAATAGCTATCATGCCAACTCGGGGCGGGAACCTTTTCTTAAGAAGGTGTGGGGGGCGGATCTTGCCTTTAAGCCGGTCGCACCACAGTGTGATTTCCCCCCGACCGCTAAGCGCTATCAAAAGCCCGATCCGGTGACGTTGCGTGAACGTTTGAGTGATGAACAGTATGAGGTGACGCAACAGGAGGCGACGGAGCGTCCCTTTGCCAACGCTTACTGGGATGAAAAACGTGACGGAATATATGTGGATATTGTTAGTGGTGAACCGCTCTTCTCGTCACTGGAGAAGTTTGATTCAGGTACCGGCTGGCCAAGTTTTTATCGACCTTTAGTTGCTGACAATCTGCTCGAAAAGCAGGATAACAAACTCTGGATGAGCCGCACCGAGGTACGCAGCCGTTTTGCTGGGTCTCATTTAGGGCATCTGTTTAATGACGGGCCACAGCCCACAGGTTTGCGTTACTGTATTAACTCGGCAGCACTGCGCTTCATTCCGCTAGAGGCGTTGGCAGCAGAAGGGTATGGTGAGTTTCTCCCTCTGTTTCAGTCGCGTTAATGTCTGACTGGTGGTTAATGGCACTGCTTGCCGGGGTGATCTGGTTTTGGCAAAACAGTGTAAAGGCCAAGGAGTTGGCCAACATTGGCGCCAAAATGCGTTGTGATTTTCGTGGATTACTCTTTTTGGATCAGTCAGTTGCGCTGTTGCGTCTGAAAATGCGGCGTAATCTTAAGGGGCAGATGGTTTTTGAACGCCACTATCAGTTTGAGTTTTCCCGTAGCGGCGATGATCGTCTAACGGGTGATATTGTTATCTGTGAGGGAAAGGTGGTGCATTTCTTTTTAAGTGAAACGGATGATATCGTCTCACCCGATCAGCTTTAGTCTAAACGCTGAATGACCTCTGGGGTCACTTCATCAAAACGTAGTATCGCTTTTCCCTGATGGTCTTTGAGAAACTCTTCCGCTTCCTGTTGAGTTGCCAGCGGAATCAGTTCGTGCCCCATTGGGCCCAGCTGATCCGAGCCGATAACAAAAAAGGCGCTTTTGGCGTCAATTAGGGTAAGACCATAATACTCGGTCACACCAATTGCCTCTATTTGCGTGTGATCGCGTCCACCCAGCCACTTTTGTGGCTGTTGTAATCCCTTAAAAAGATCTTTGGCTCCATCAAAATGGTGTAGATGACCATCGTGATATTGAATGGTTGCAAGCCATTCAGGGTATTTACTAACAAACATCCCGCAGACTGGGCAGGTATCACCGGCATCGGGTTTGTTGAGATGCAGTGGCGTCGCGTGAAGGGCAACGGGGAGGCACAGGAGGAGAAAAAGCAGAAAAAAGTTCCGATACCAGCAGGATAACTGATAAGCCAAGGAGAGATCATTGCCCTGCCGGGATCGGAATAAGGAGGCCATACGAGGATTAACTCATCCCTTTTTGCATTTTTTCCTGCATCATCTTTTCCCGACGCTCTTTACGGCGTTGGCGAATCATCATGGTATCTTTGGCCATGCCCAGATAACTCGCTTCTAGTGTTTCATTAAAGCTGGCAAGTTTGCCACCCTCTTTTGCCATCACTGCTTCAGCAGCAGCTTTATCAGCAAAAGCCATTTTACTCACGCTACTCATGGTTCCTTTGAGTTGCGAGCCGATGAGATAGGTCATTGTATCGGCATTTTGCAGCGCTTTTGGCTCTTGAGTGTCGCCAAAGTCCGCCGCATAAACTTTATTAATGCCACGGTCGAGATTCAGGGAGAGGCTAATCGCCAGACAGTGAACTGAACAGGTACCATCGGCAAGGCCATCGTCATAGTGAACCAAGTGACGGCTATGGTGCCACATCTTGCGACTCATGCCACAGTAGGGACATTTCGGGTATTTACTAAGCTCGTTTTCAAGGGGGTTGGCATCAACGGCGGTTTTAGGAATGAACTGCAGTGGTGTGCCGTCACCATGACAGCTTTCACCACGGGTAAGCCATCCTTGTCCCGGATCCATGGCACCAATTTTACCGTTTGGCATGGCGTCGCCCATGGGTTGATCGCCATGATTGTGATCACTTGCTAACGTGTTGCCAGTGATGCCGATAGCGCCTGCTGCCGCAAGCAGTTGCATGGCACGACGGCGTTCAATATTAACCTCTTCTTGCATATTAACTCCTGAGTTTGTGGTTAGCTCTACTGAAGAGTACAGCAACTATTTTGCCATCTTTTAAAAAGATAATTAAATCATTTTATTGCTGTAAATTTAAAAGTTTGAAAAAGGAGATATTAGGTCATTTCACCTATTTGAGTGTGTGATATGACACACTTTTATGAGGGTGTGCGGGTTAAATCCTGCAACGCCTCCGGCGTGAGTTGACCGCTAATGCGCCGGGCAATTTTACCCTCTTGATTAATAAGAATGGAGGCGGGCAGCGTTTTAATACCATAGGCTTGGGCAATATCGCCATGACTATCCAGATAGACCGGCAGCTTCAGTTGCAGCCGCTCAATGAGTTGTCTGACAATCGGTTCGGGTTGGGCAATGTTGATGGTGATAATTCGCAGCTTTTCATGGGTATCGTGGGGGTAGTGCTGATTAATGGCGTTTAGTTCAGCCAGGCAGGGGGGGCACCAGTCGGCCCAGAAGAGCAGCAGCAGAGGCGTATCGGCGTCGCGGGTCGGGAGGGTTATCGCACTGCCATCGAGTTGCGCAAGATTTAAGGCGGGGGCGATGGCGTGGCGCGGCGATGACGGGGTGGGATCGCTGCAACCTGTCTGAAACAGGAGGACGAACGCAAGTGTGGCGAGGTGCCGTATTCTCATTGGGAGAGCAAACGCAGCGGCGAGGCGGCTATTTCGAGTAACACAATGACCAGAAAGAGAAGATAAAGTGCCAGTGAACTCCGACTTAACTGTTTTACCCAGCGATGCGCGGTAGCGCTAAGGGATGGAATGGCTTGGCAACGGGCGATAAACGGTAACGGCAGAGCAAGGGCGGTGGCGACAAAGAGCGGCAGATAGAGAAGATAGCCGCTGTAGTGGTGTCCCGCTTTGAGCAGGCAGAAGGGGCAGTGGTGGTGCGGATGTTGATAGATATAGAGTGCGACCGCCGAGACGATTGCGCTAAGGGCAATGGCAAAAAAGAGCAGGGCGGTTATGCTAAAGGCGAGGGCGGTAAGTCGCGTACCCTGTTTAAGCACCAGATAGGCGGTTACACAAAGGATTAGTGCCGCCACAGTTAGCATTAAAAGGGCATTTTTGGGTGCGATGCCGGAGAGTTCAGCGGCAACGCCCTGGGCATCGGCGGAGAAGAGGGAGCCGCAGCAGGAGGTAATGACCTCTGGATTTAAGGCGCTAAAGAAGCTGAGTTGGCTATAGCCACCCGCGAGCAGCAGCGGCACGATAAGCAGTAGCAGGATATATTTCTGACGTATGAGCGGGAAGTCGTAACCGTGATTATCGAGTTGATTCATGATTAGCCAGAGGCTGCCAGCAAAAAAAGTGACAATTTTTAACCACAGGGTTGGCCAACCCCATGCGTTTATATTGAGTACGCCGGTTGCGCACATCGCACCAACAAACTGTCCTGAAAGGGCCTCTGCACTATAAATGAAGAGAAAGAGTGAGAGAAGTTCGGCGGTAAATACCCAGGTAAGCAGGGTAGAGATGAGGTAGGTTTTGCGTTCAAGAGCAAGTTGTCGAGCGCTGCCACTTTGCATATTCCAGTGACGCAATATCTGCAGTGCAAAGAGCGCAGCGGGAAGTAGCATGGCGGTCACCAGCAGTGACAGCAGTAGCAGAGCCATAATGGCGGGATGGAGTAGCATAAGGGGTCAGGTTTGGCTTAGTAGGCGACCATCACGCATTTCAATCAGATGATTAATCTCTTGGGCATCATAAATGCCAGGATCGTGGCTGGAGAGAATGATGCTTTTCCCATTTTTGGCAAGTTCGGCCATTAGGCTAAGAAAACCGGCGGTGAGCTTGCTGTCGAGGTTGGCGGTGGGTTCGTCGGCAATAATGATGGTGGGGTCGTTAATTAGGGCGCGACAGATCGCCACCCGTTGCGACTCTCCTCCCGAAAGCCATTCAACCCGACTATGAAGACGTGTCGCCAGGCCGAAATGGTGTAAAAGTTCTGTCGCTTTAGCATAGAGCAGATCATGGTCAGGGGCGATAGGGTAGGCGGGGATCATCACATTGTCGATCACCGAAAGACCGCTAATTAGGTTAAATCGCTGAAAGATAAAGCCAAAGGTGTGGCGCCGAATGTCAGTTAAGAAGCGCTCACTAAAGGAGGAGATGATCTGCCCCTGCAGGGCAATACGCCCGGAGGTTGGGCGGCTTAAACAGCCAATTAGGGAGAGCAGGGTGGTTTTCCCCGAACCGCTGGCACCCCGCAAACAGGTGATGCCTTCTGCGTCAATAGTGAGGTTGAGATCCCGCAACGCATGCAACTCGTTGGGTTGCCCCTGATGGTAGATCTTACTGACATGGCTAAGGGTAATCATGGGTTGCTGCTGCTCACTTAACGCATCACCTCTTCCGGATCGGTGATTGCGCTGCGCCAGGTGGGAACCAGCGTCGCAACCGCATAGGGAATGACGGTAAAGCAGAATAGGGTGGTTAGTTGCAGCGCATCAATCACCGGGTAGAGACGAAAATCAGGATAGAGTGTTGCCCAGCCTTTGAGCACTGGCGCAAAGAGTGACGCATTGCCATAAAATACATGCAGATAGGCAATTAGGTAGCCGGTGAGAAAGGCGCTTAGCGAGATAATCGTCCCCTCCCAAAACTTCATCTGGAGAATATCACCGATCTCCCATCCGACCGCTTTAAGAATACCAATTTCGCGGCGCTCCTCAGCACTCAGACCCGAGGCGCGATCCCAGGCAAAGATGATAAAGGCAAGCACGGTGGTCACCAGTAGCAGCAGGACGACACCCTGACGCCAGGCAAAAACCGCCTCATAGGTACGCAAAATTTCATCACGCAAAATCGGGCGGCTATCGGGCAGACGCTCGATCAACTTTGCCGCTACCTTCTGCATCTCCCTGGGGTTGCGTACCGCAATAATCACATCGGTATAAAAACCTTCAGGTATGCCAAGAGTGAGCCGTAGCGCATGGGGGGTCATTAGCACTAAATCACTGCTGACGAGTTCGGATGTGGAGGGCAGCAGTGCTTTTATCGTAAAGACAAATGTCCCTCCGTCAGCGGCGCTTAGCGACAGCATATCCCCGACCGCAACACCACGACTGCGGGCAAGGGTGGCGCCAATAATTATTTCGCTATTGGTTAAGGCGTGCTCTTCGCTGGCCATCACGGTGTAATTGGCCTTAATTGTCGCATCGTAGTGGTAGCCCCAAAGCCTTCCCTCAATTTGATGCGTACCACGAATAGTGCCGATTTTTTCAAGGTAGTCAACCGGCACCAGCGCATGGCGTCCCGCTATCTGGCGTTGCAGGACAATCTCCGGCGCATCACTCAGTAGCAGTTGTGACTCCTGACGCAGTGCCTCGGTAAAGAGCATCACCGAGGCGAGTAGGGCGATAACCAGAGTGTAAATTAGCAGCAGTGTTGCGTGTTTGCCTTTACGCCGCAGTAAAGAGGCAAGGGTGTAGTCGATAAGATAGCGCTGCCGACTAAAAAAATGGTTCATGGCGACAGCTGTGGTGGCATGATCAGAGAGCCGCTGGGAAAGTGCTCTAGCGCCATTGGATGATCCTGAAAAGCGGCATAGTTATCTTGTTGTGAGAGATGGCGCACATAACGGGCATCGGTAAAGAGCGCCAGATCGGTTAGTGCCAAATCTCTGACCAGTTGACGGTTAGCGGTCAGATCTGCCTGCATCGCATCGCGCAGCCGTAGGCTATCGGCAAAGGTGAGCAGGGTAAAAGAGATACCAAGCAGCAGAAAAAAGAGCCAAGGGGTGGATGGCCGTGGTTTACTGCTGCGCATTCAGTTGCTCACTAAGATAGTCATCTTTCCAGCGCACATAGTTGGCGGCGGTGTAGGAGAAGTAGTTCAGCTCCTCTTGACTGAGGGGGCGCTGCTGGCGTGCCGGTTGTCCCATATAAAGATAACCGCTGACAAGGCGTTTACCTGGGGGAACCAGGGTTCCGGCAGCCACCACAACCGCAGACTCAATCACCGCACCATCAAGAACGGTAGCACCCATACCGATAAGGACACGGTCGCCGATCGAGCAGCCATGCAGGGTAGCGTGATGGCCAACGGTGACCTCATCTCCAAGGACAAGCGCAAATCCGGTTGGGTTTGTTGGCGAACAGTGGGTGACATGCAGCACCGCACCATCCTGAATATTGCTGCGACAGCCAATGCGAATGGTGTTGACATCACCACGAATCACCGCACCTGGCCAGACCGAGCTATCCTCCCCGATACTGACATCACCAATGACCACCGCATCACTATCAACGTAGACGCCGACTGCGAGGAGAGGCCAATGATCACGATAGGCACGAATCGTCACCGCTGACGCCTAGCGCATGGTGACCAGCTCTTCACTAATGGTGGGATGGATAGCAACGGTATTATCAAAATCGCTTTTGGTCGCCCCCATTTTAATGGCGACGGCAAAACCCTGCAGCATCTCATCGGCGGCATAACCGATAATATGCAGACCGACAATTTTTTCATGGGCACCGACACAGACCAGTTTCATCGCCGTGTGATTTTTATGTTCAGACGGGGCGTAAATCATCGGGATAAAACGGGTCTGATAACACTTCACCGCATCATCTCCATGCAGGGCGCGAGCCTCGTCCTCACTAAGCCCGATGGTACCGATAGGCGGATGGCTGAAGATCACTGAAGGGATATTGTGGTAATCGAGTTTACGGTCGTGCTTATGGTTAAACAGACGGTCAGCAAGGCGGCGTGCAGCCGCAATAGCGACCGGAGTGAGTTGCAGGCGGCCGGTGACATCACCCACCGCATAGAGACCAGCAATATTGGTATTTTGAAAATCATCAACCGGAATATAGCCGCCTTTACTAACATTGACGGCGGCGCGATCCAGTTGCAGATTGTCGATTAAGGGACGGCGACCGATAGCCCAAATCACCTCATCGTAGCCCTTTAGAGAGGCATTATCCTCTGCGTGAATGGTGAGTGAGTCGTCATCTTCGCGTGCAACCTGTTTAATCTTGATGCGCGAAAGGATATTAACGCCATGCTCTACCATATCTTCCATTAAGGAGTCGCGCAGCATGACATCAAAGTTGGCAAGAAAGTGCTCACCACGCAGCAGCAGGTCAACCTCACTTCCGAGGGCGTTGAGCAGTCCGGCCAGCTCAACCGCAATGTAGCCACCGCCAACAATGGCAACGCGTCGCGGTTGTGCCTGCAGGGCAAAAAAACCATCGGAAGTAATGCCTAATTCGGCCCCGGGCACTTCGGGTAGCAGCGGTGTGCCGCCCGGCGCGATAATAATATGATCAGCGTGATAGTGTTGCGTGCCGACAGCAAGGGTATGGCTGTCAACAAAGCGCGCCTCACCATGGATTAAGTCAATATCGGACTCTTTGAGATAGCCGTCATACCATCGATTAATGCCGTCAATATAGGCTTGGCGTTGGGCAACCAGATGCCCCCAGTCGAAACGATGCGGGGGAATAGTAAAACCATAACCGGCAGCGTGACCTAACATATCGGCAATTGAGGCGGCGTTCCACATCACTTTTTTTGGAACACAACCGACATTCACACAGGTGCCACCAAGTTTTTTCTTCTCGATAACAGCGCATTTTTTACCGTACATGGCGGCGCGTTCAGCCACCGAGAGACCGCCACTTCCGCCGCCAATTGCTATTAAATCATAATGTTGGGTCATAACTAACATCCTTGCAGGTTAGGCGTGTCAAAGAGGTGGGGGAAAGACCAGTACGGGTAAGGGCAACCGTTTTTTGGTAACATAAAATCACAAGGATTTAAGCTAGAGATGTCGATACTATTCATGGGCGACAAAAGCGTGTCACAAAAAGCATTTATAATGCACACTGTTTTGTAACTAGCTGATATTGTTATTGGTGCCGAGGGTCGGAGTCGAACCGACACGGTGTCACCACCGGTGGATTTTGAGTCCACTGCGTCTACCAGTTTCGCCACCACGGCAGGTGCTCTCACTTCAGAGTAGCTGGTGAGGGGATTATAACAGGCTTTTTCGTCCGCTGCGCAAGAGGCAGCAGGTAAAAAGATTAATCTGGGGAAAATCGTTAAAAGCTGGGATCAGTTATTGGATTTATGCTAACTCTACGATATAGTTAGACGATAATCTTAATCCAACACAGAAGTGTGGTTAACCGAATGGCGGCTTAACTCATTTATTTCTGGAGTATAAGTATGTTACGTATCGCTCGCATTGCTTTGCTGCTGACCCTTTTGGGCGCACCCTTTGCTCTCCTTGCCGTTGGGTTGGGTGATGTCAGGTTATATTCGTACCTGAATCAACGGCTGCATGCTGAGATAGACCTTATAGCGGTTAAGCCCGGGGAGATAGGCAGCCTGACGGCGTCATTGGCCTCCTATGAAACTTTTGAGCGTGTCGGTATTGATCGCCCCTCGCTGTTAAGTAAGCTTACTTTTGATTTGCATGAGCGCAGTGATGGTAAACCGATTATTAAGGTGACCTCCAGCGAACTGATTCACACCCCCTTTCTTGACTTTATTGTCGAACTCACTTGGCGTAGTGGTCGGGTTTTACGGCAGTACACCCTGTTACTTGATCCGATTGAGTTAGCCCCACAACAGAACGTTACGTTAAAGAGCGCAACAACTACCCAGGCACCGCAACCTCAGGCAAAAGCTAAAGTGGCTTCCCCTGTTGCGGCAGCAGCAAAAACAGGTCGTGAGCCACGAATTCTTGGCGAAAAGCTGAGCTACGGGCCGGTGATGCAGGGTGATACGTTGTGGAAAATCGCCATGGAGCTTCGCCCCTCCGAGGATATCCCGGTTAAGGATGTGCTTGAGGCGCTGTTTGCGCAAAACCCTAATGCCTTTATCGAGGGTGACATAAACAGGCTTATGCAGGGTGTGGTGCTAAAACTTGATTCGATTCCCGTTGCGGTAAACGCTCGGCAGTCGGGTGGTACTGCAAAAGAGGTCACGGCAGCGCCGCGTCCGGTGGCTGACAAAACCCCACCCCCTGCGACAACGCCAGCTGCTACCGCAACGACCAGTGAGGCGAAGTTAGCGCTGGTAACCCCCAAGAGTGCAGAGACTCAGGCCACTGGCGGATCAGCGACAACCGCCAAGGGTGGCACCGATGCTCGGCTGCGTCAGGAGTTAATGCTGGCGTTGGAGCTCTCTGAATCGCAAAAGCGTGAAAATGAGCTGCTCAAGAAGCGTATGGCAGAGCTGCAGCAGCAGATTGACAGACTCAATCAACTTATCTCTGTCAATGATGGTGGCTTGGCGCGGTTGCAGCAACAGCTGCAAGCGCAAGGTGATGTCACGGCGATACCAGCGGTAGAGAGTGCGGTGACGCCCGTGGCGGTTCCCGTTTCTGCGGTTGCAGACGTGGTACTGAAAAGCGAGGCAACGGTTGCCCTAACGGCATCGACCCCGGCCATGACGACTGAAACGACTGAAGTAGTGTTCCCGGAAGTGGCGCCTGAGATTAGCAGTGGTGCGACAACCGAGATGGCATCGATGCCCCCGGTTGAGGCACCTGAACTACAGCCCGCCACACCTCCCGCCCCGGTAGAGTCAGCGCCAATCGCTAACCTTGTCGATGATAATTGGCCAATGCCAGAGCCTTCATTGCTAACCCAGGTTGAGCAGTTTGTCCTGGCGGTTGTGGCGCTGATAGTGAGTGATCCGCTCTTCCTTGGCTTGGCGGTGGTCATTCTTCTGCTGCCGCTGGTGTTGATATTGCTGATTCGGCGGCGGCGTAACCGTGATGCGGCGATTCCCGCTACGAGTTCAATGGTTGCAGCCGCTTCGGCACAGGCAGAGGCCTCCTCGTTTATGAGCGATCTGAGCCTAAGTGGTCTGCAGGAGGGGAATGCCCGTCCTGAAGAGGCGGAGATTGATCCGATCACTGAGGCGGATGTCTATATTGCCTATGGGCGTTTTCAGCAGGCCGAAGAGTTACTAAAAGATTCGATTGAACAGCATCCGCAAAATAGCGACTACAAATTCAAGCTTCTTGAGCTTTACAGCACGACCAAAAAAGGGCGTGAATTTGAGGCGTTGGTGGACATTCATCAGGATAGTTTGCGTGCCTCGGCACACTGGCAGCGCATCGTGGCGATGGGACGTCAGATCGCTCCCAAAAGTATCCTGTTCAGCGGCACTGAGGTAGTCGATACTCATGTGACTGAAAGTGCGCCTGAATCCGCATCCTGGGTGAATGAGCCTGAGACGGTCTCTGCAGCCGATGTAATGGATATCGGTATTGATCTTGACGAACTGAGTCAGGAGATGGAGTCAGATGCTACGGGAGAGGATCTCGGTATTGATTTAGGCTTCGATCTGAATGATCTTGAGGATGATCTGGATAAGTTAACTGCGGGAATTAGCAGTGACGATATTAATCTGACGCCTGTTGCCGAGCCGGTTAAAAGTGAGCCTGCCCGTAGCGATAAAGCGCAGGTTGTGGCGGCGAGCGAAGCTGCGACTGAGTTGGATGAGGAGTGGCAGCTAACTGCCCCTGTCGCGGAGGAGCCATCGGCTGCCGTAGACGTCGCGATGGATGAGTTGGCAGAGGAGCTGGCTTTATCGGATGCTGCGGTGACGCCTGAAACGCCTGAAACGCCTGAAATGCCAGAAACGCAGGCTGTGGCAGCGGTAGAGGAGGAAGATTTCAATCTTGATTTGGATCTCGATTTTGCTGAAACAGCTGTAACGGCTGAGGGTGACATCGACCGTGACATCACAGCCCCAGCGGTTAAAGATCACTCTGATACGTCGGCAGATACGCCGGCCTCAGCGGATGAGATCACCTTTGAGCTGGATGAATTTGACTCAGAGACGGTTAAAACCCCTGCGCCAGCGGTAACACCCCCAGCAACGACTGCTAGCAGCAGTGCTGAAATTGACTTTGATCTCGATTTTGATATTGATCTTGATGCGCTGGAGCCGGAAGCCGAGGCTGAGAAAGCGCCTGCGCCAGCAGCGGTGAGCAAGGCGGTAGAGAGCGTCGCGACAGAACCTAAAGGTGACAGCAAAAATGAGGCAATCTCCGATGATTTTGACGATCTCTTTTCTGATCTTGAGCAGTTAGGTGGCGATGTCGATTTGAGTGATGGCGAGATAGATGACATCACCTTTGATATTCCCGATGAACTTAATGGTGAAGATAACGCGATGGCAACCAAAATTGATTTGGCGCGAGCCTATATTGAGATGGGCGATAAGGATGCGGCCCGTCATATGCTGCAGGAGGTGGTTGAAGAGGGGAGTACGGAACAGCAGCAGCAGGCGCAACAGATATTAGAGCAGATTTAACCGGTTAAGTATGAGCTTAGCGCAAAGAGGTTAAGGGGTGCGTATTGCCCTAGGGGTTGAGTACGATGGGACAGGCTATTGCGGGTGGCAGCTTCAGCAGGGGGCGCTTACCGTGCAGGCCGTGGTTGAGGCGGCGCTGGCCCAAGTAGCCGCCCATCCAGTGCGTGTCAGCTGTGCCGGTCGTACCGATACCGGGGTTCATGCTGAAGGGCAGGTGGTTCACTTTGATAGCGATGCAGTAAGAACTGAGCGTAGCTGGGTTTTTGGTGCGAATGCTAATCTTCCTAAAGATGTGGTCATTACTTGGGCGCGACCTGTAGATAATCGTTTTCATGCCCGTTTCTCAGCCACCGGTCGTGCCTATCGTTACCTTATTTACAGCCGTGCGGTGCGTCCGACTTTTCTTGCCGGACGTGTCACCTGGTCGCATACGCCACTGCAACTTCAGCCGATGCGCGAAGCGGCGCAACTGCTGTTAGGTCGGCATGACTTTACCACCTTTCGTGCAGTGGCGTGCCAGGCCAAAAGCCCGGTGCGCGAGATACGAAGGCTCGATATGATGCAGCAGGGTGCTTTTACGGTTATTGAGGTAGAGGCTGACGGTTTTTTGCATCACATGGTGCGTAATATCGCCGGGGTATTAATGAAAATAGGCAGGGGTGAAGCTGCGCCAACGTGGTGTGGTGAAATTCTTGCGGCGAGGGATCGCCGTGAGGGTGGTATTACAGCACCCCCCAGCGGCCTCTATCTTACGCGGGTTGATTACCCTGAAGCGTTTGCGCTACCCAACGTTAAGCAGCAGACAGCCACGATACTCTCCTCTTTAGCCATTCCCTCACCTATTTCAGAGACCCTAGCCGATGCGAACTCGCCTTAAAATTTGTGGCATCACCCGTTGTGAGGATGCGCAGGCGGCTGCGCAGGCGGGGGCGGATGCGATTGGTCTGGTCTTCTATCCGCCATCACCACGGGCGGTGACTATCTCTCAGGCCGCAGAAATTGTGGCTGCGCTTCCCCCTTTTGTCACTACCGTCGCCCTTTTTGTTAATCCCACACCCAATGAGGTGGCGGCGGTACTGGCCTCAGTAGCGATAGATCTGCTGCAGTTTCATGGTAGCGAGTCGCCGCAGTTTTGTGCCAGTTTTTCACGTCCCTACCTGAAGGCGTTACGGGTGGCGGCAGGGGTTGATATTGTTGCAGAGGCGGCGCCCTATTGTCAGGATGCTTGCCGTGCCCAGGCGATTCTTCTTGATACCCTAGAGTCGGGGAGTGCCGGAGGGACCGGTCAGGCCTTTGACTGGCAGCTGATTCCGCCAGCGCTGCGTAAGTCGATTATTCTTGCTGGCGGATTGCGACCAGAGAGTGTGGCAGGGGCGATATTGCAACTGCGTCCCTATGGGGTAGATGTCAGCAGTGGTGTAGAGTCTGCCAAGGGGATTAAAGATTTTGATAGAATAGCGCAATTTAGCCAACAGGTCAGAGAGGCCGATGCCAAGCATGAGTGATAACGCCGTCAATTTCCACCAACTGCCCGATGCCGCCGGCCACTTTGGTCCCTATGGTGGACTTTTCGTCGCCGAAACATTAATGGGTGCCTTGGAAGAGCTTAATCAGGCCTATCAGCACTATCTTAAAGATCCGCTTTTTCTTGCCGAGCTGGATAACGATCTGCACCACTATGTCGGGCGCCCTTCACCACTCTATTACGCTGAGCGCTGGAGTCATGAGTTGGGTGGCGCGAAAATCTATCTGAAACGTGAAGATTTAAACCACACGGGGGCTCATAAGGTCAATAACACCATCGGTCAGGCACTGCTGGCAAAGCGGCTTGGCAAGCGCCGGATTATCGCCGAAACCGGTGCCGGTCAGCATGGTGTGGCTACGGCAACGGTTGCTGCCCGCCTCGGTTTTGAGTGTGTGATCTACATGGGTGCCGAGGATATTGAACGGCAAAAGAGCAATGTTTACCGTATGCGTCTGTTAGGGGCGCAGGTGGTTGCGGTACAGTCTGGTTCAAAAACCTTGAAGGATGCCCTGAATGAGGCGATGCGTGACTGGGTGACCAATATCGATACCACCTTTTATATTATTGGAACGGTTGCCGGTCCCCACCCCTATCCGGCGATGGTGCGTGATTTTCAGGCGGTGATCGGACGTGAAGCGCGCCAGCAGATTGTCGCACAAACAGGAAAACTCCCCGATGCGCTGGTCGCCTGTGTCGGCGGCGGTTCAAACGCCATGGGGCTTTTTTACCCCTTTCTTGAAGATCGCGAGGTGGCGATTTACGGCGTTGAGGCGGCGGGTGATGGTCTGGAGAGCGGGCGTCATGCCGCGCCACTCTGCGCCGGTCGCCCCGGTGTATTGCACGGTAACCGCACCTATTTGATGGAGGATGATCATGGCCAGATCATCGCAACCCACTCGATCTCAGCCGGACTTGACTACCCGGGCGTTGGCCCGGAACACGCCTGGCTTAAGGATTGCGGGCGTGCGAACTATGTGGCGATCACCGATAATGAGGCCTTAGCCGCTTTTCACCATTTAACCCGTACCGAAGGGATAATACCTGCACTGGAGTCGAGTCATGCACTCGCTTACACCCATCAGTTGGCGGCGCGTATGCCCCCTGAGACGAGTGTGATAGTTAATCTCTCCGGGCGTGGTGACAAGGATATTCACACCGTGGCTAACATTGAGGGGATCACCGTATGAGCCGTATTGCTGCCACTTTTTCCCGTCTGCAAGTGTCTGGAACGACCGCATTAATCCCCTTTATGACCGCAGGCCACCCCCATCCCGATCATACGGTTGCCCTGATGCACGGTATGGTGGCGGCGGGGGCTAACCTGCTGGAGTTAGGCGTTCCCTTCTCCGATCCGATGGCGGATGGCCCGGTGATTCAGCGTGCCAACGAACTGGCACTGGAGTTTCATGTGACGCTGGATGATGTGCTGTCGATGGTGCAGCAATTTCGCCAGCAGGATGCGACCACGCCGGTGATTCTGATGGGCTACCTAAATCCGATTGAGGTGATGGGTTATGAGCGCTTTGCTGCCGCTGCGGCAGCGGCGGGAGTTGATGGGGTGATAACTGTTGATCTGCCGCCGGAGGAGGGTGTGCCGCTGCTGGATGCGCTCCAACCCTACGCCATTGATACTATCTATCTGATTGCGCCAACGACCAATCCGGCGCGTATTGCAAAGATCGCAGCGGTTGCCTCCGGCTTTATCTACTATGTCTCAATGAAAGGGATAACTGGCGCTGGCGGTCTCGATTTTGCTGCGGTAGAAGCGGCGATAACTGGCTTGCGGCAGCAGACCACGCTCCCTTTGGGAGTTGGTTTTGGCATTAAGAGCGGCACGACGGCAGCGGCGATGGCGGCGTTTGCTGATGCGGTTGTCGTGGGCTCTGCGTTGGTTGAAAAACTGATGCAGGGATGGGAGAGCAGTGCGACAGAGGAGAGTTTGCTGGCACTGGCTCAGAGTTTTATTCGTGAGCTGCGTGCGGCGATGGATGGTCAATTATGAACTGGTTAGATAAATTTCTACCGCGTCAGATTCGTACTGATGGCAATGCAAAAAAAAATGTCCCAGAGGGGCTCTGGGCGAAGTGTCTGGGGTGTAGTGCGGTTCTCTATCGTGCGGAGCTGGAACGTAATATTGAGGTCTGTCCGAAGTGTAATTTTCATATGCGTATAGGCGCCAGGCAGCGTCTGAACCATTTTCTTGATAGCGAAGGTCGCGTTGAGATTGGTGAAGAGCTTGAACCGATTGATGAGCTCAAGTTTAAGGATACCAAACGCTATCGCGATCGCATTCAGGCCGCACAGAAGAGCACCAGCGAGAAGGATGCACTGGTGGTTCAGGCCGGCGCGGTGATGCAGGTTCCCATCGTTGCCGCCGCCTTTGAGTTTGGTTTTATGGGGGGATCAATGGGCGCGGTGGTCGGCGAGCGTTTTGTTCGTGCCGCAACCTACGCGATTATGCATCACATCCCCTTTGTCTGTTTCTCTGCCAGTGGTGGTGCGCGCATGCAGGAGGCGCTCTTCTCATTAATGCAGATGGCAAAAACCTCAGCGGTCATCGCCAATATGCGTGAGGCATCAATACCCTATATTTCTGTGCTGACCGATCCGACCATGGGCGGTGTTTCGGCAAGTCTGGCGATGCTTGGTGATATTAATATCGCTGAACCGAATGCATTAATCGGTTTTGCCGGGCCACGGGTGATTGAACAGACGGTACGCGAGACGCTGCCTGAGGGTTTTCAGCGTAGTGAGTTTTTGCTGGATCGTGGCGCTATTGACATGATTATTGAGCGGCGCGAGATGCGCGAGCGCATCGCCACGCTGGTCACTACCCTGATGCATCAACCGCAGCCGGCATAGGGTTTTTGTCACGCTAAACAACCCCCCCTTCACTGATAGCGCAGCTTTGGCGATGCGGCAGCGATCCCTGACGGAGTGGCTGGCGTTTCAGGAGCAGTGTCACCCCAGCGCAATAGACCTTGGGTTGGCGCGGGTAGCCACTGTTTATCAACGCCTGCAGCAGTCAATATTACCGCAGCAATCGCCGGTGGTGGTTACGATTGCGGGTACCAATGGCAAAGGCTCTTCGCTGGCGCTCCTGGAAGCCACGTTAATGGCTGCAGGCTATGCGGTCGGCAGTTATACCTCCCCCCATCTGTTGCGTTATAACGAACGTATTCGTATTAACGCCAAAGAGGTGAGTGATGCTCAACTCTGTACCGCTTTTACTGCCATTGAGGCAGTACGCGGGGAGATTTCACTCACCTATTTTGAATGGGGAACGTTGGCGGCACTCTATCTTTTTGCGCTGCAGCCGTTACCGATCTGGCTGTTAGAGGTCGGGCTGGGGGGGCGTCTTGATGCGGTAAATATCGTGACTGCCGATGTGGCGTTAATTACCGCAATAGATATTGATCATGTTGCATGGCTAGGTAGTGATCGTGAGACAATAGGACGCGAGAAGGCGGGCATTATGCGTCCGGGCGGTTATGCAGTTTGCAGTGATCTCCAGCCGCCACAGTCGATTGCTGATTTTGCAGCGGCCACTGGTTGCCAGTTGCACACCATGCCCGATGATTATGATTATGGCGTGAGTGAAACGGGGGAGGGCTGGTGGTTTAGCCATCAGGGAGCGCGTTACCAGCTGCCGTGGCCGGCGTTGACTGGGAGCTGGCAGCTCGCCAATAGTGCTGGGGTGTTTATGGTGCTGCTGTTATTACGGCAGCGTCTGCCAACAACAACGGCGAATTGGGCGGCAGGATTACAACAGATGCAGTTGCCGGGGCGTTTTACCTGGCTAAAACAGCAGCCGGCAGTGATTGTTGATGTCGCCCATAACCCCCAGGCAGCGCGGAGTCTGGCGGAAAATTTGCAGCGTCTGCCCTGTCGTGGTCAACGGGTGGCACTCTTTGCGCTGCTGCAGGATAAAGATAGTGCGGGCGTGGTGGCACCACTGGTATCGTTGTTTGATGCTTGGCGGGTGGTCAGTACCCAGGGTGAGCGCGGTTTGGCGGCGACGCTGTTGGCAGAGGTGGTGACGACCTCAGGCGGGCATCAGGTGAGGGCAGCAAGCGAGCCGTTGTCGCAGTTGTTGCCAGCGCTGCTGGAAAATTTAACTGAGGATGATCAGCTGATCGTCTTTGGAACCTTTCAATTAGTAGCTGCGGTGATGGAGTTATTTTATGAATCAAGAGCTTAAACAGCGTTTGGTGGGTGCGGTGGTACTGCTGTCGTTAGCGGTCATATTTGTCCCGATGATCTTTGATGGTGGTGAAGCGGATGATGCCGAGGTTGCGGACTCCTTCGTTCAGGGAGAGGTTAAGCAGCCGCCGCGTCCGCAATATGAGTTTCAGCCGCTTGAGTTGCCGCTTCCAGCGCAATCTGTGGCGGAGGTCGCCCCTCCCGCCGAGGTGACACCTGCAGCGGTGGTCGCCGAGGAGGCGCCCGAGATTGTCGTGCCGCCACCACCAGCAACAGCAACAGCAGCAAAGGCACCACCAGCGGTTACCGTTAAACCGGCGGCTAAAACGGTTGCCGATACGGCTAAAACGATTAAGAGCGAGAGTAGACTTGAGGCTAAAGTTGAAGCGCCTGCAGCGACTGTTGCCCCCAACGTGCGTGAGAGTGAGGATGCGGTTGCGGTGCCCGCGCCGCCGAAGGGTGCCGGTTTTGTGGTGCAAATTGTCAGTCTTGCTAACTCAACCAACGCCCATAAAGAGCGTGACAGACTGAAACAGGCGGGTTTTGATCCCTTTATCGAAGAGTTTTCCAGCATGGCCAATCAGATGTTTCGGGTTCGCGTTGGGCCGGTCAGCAGCCGCGAAGAGGCGGTAAAACTGCAGCAGCAGTTACAGAGTCGGGCAGGGGTGACGAATAGCCAGGTGCTCACCTTTCCCTAGCCGATCGCTGGCGGTTGTTTAGTCACCTTGCGTTGGCGCGTGATAAAGGAGTAAAAAATGGTGAAAATAAGATGTTAAATTGGGTCGATTTTGCAATTATTGGTGTCGTTGGACTTTCGGTGATTATTAGCCTGATTCGCGGCTTTACCAAGGAGGCGTTGTCACTGGTCGCCTGGATTCTTGCTATCTGGGTGGGGATCACCTTCGCGAATGCGGCACGCCTGCAGCAGTTTCTTAGTGGTTACATTGAAGTTCCGTCTATTCGTCTGCTGGCAGGTTTTGTCCTTCTTTTTATTGCCACGCTGTTTTTAGCCTCAATGATTAACTATTTGATTGGCCAAGTGATTGTTAAAACGGGTCTGAGTGGTACGGATAGGCTGCTGGGGATCTTCTTTGGTGTTGCGCGGGGCGTGGTGGTGGTGCTAATGCTGGTGATGGTCGGGGGGATGACGCCGCTACCCGCTGATCCGTGGTGGAACCAGTCGCAGTTACTGCCCCATTTTGAGCATCTCTCACTGTTAGTTCGCGATCTGTTACCCAACGATATTGCGGCGAATATTCGCTATTAGCAAAAATAGCGGCGAGCCTGCAGTCAGGATTAAGTCACTCAATAATTTGTTCAGCGTTTCAGACCCTCGGGAGAGTCGTTACCATGTGTGGAATTATCGGTTTGGTTGGCAAAAAAGCGGTCAATCAGGATATCTATGACGGTTTGACGGTGCTGCAACACCGGGGGCAGGATGCCGCGGGCATTATGACCTGTGATGGTACCAGCCTCTATTTGCGCAAAGATAACGGTCTGGTACGCGATGTTTTTGATACCCACCACATGCTTAATCTGCGGGGTAATATGGGGATTGGCCATGTGCGCTACCCTACGGCGGGAAGCTCCTCCTCGGCGCAGGCGCAGCCCTTCTATGTCAACTCCCCCTACGGCATTGCCTTGGCGCATAATGGAAACCTCACCAATGCCGAGCAGCTTAAACGCGATCTTTTTGCCGAAGATCGGCGTCATATTAATACCAGCTCCGACTCCGAGGTGCTGCTGAATGTTTTTGCCAATGAGTTGCAGCGGCTGCGTCACGATAATCTTGAGTTAACCGATATCTTTGCCACCGTATCACGGGTACACCACCGTTGTCGCGGGGGGTATGCGGCGGTACTGCTAATTATTGGTTACGGGGTGATTGCCTTTCGCGACCCTTACGGTATTCGTCCGTTGGTGATTGGTAAACGCACGACCGATCTTGGCGATGAGTATATGGTCGCTTCAGAGAGTGTGGCGCTGGATGTGATCGGTTTTGAGCGGGTGCGTGATGTGGCGCCGGGGGAGGCGGTGGTGATTGATGCCGATGGTCATCTGCACAGCCAGCAGTGCGCGGAAAATCCGCAGTGTACGCCCTGTCTTTTTGAGTATGTCTATTTCGCCCGTCCCGACTCGATTATCGACGGGATCTCGGTCTATAAGGCGCGGTTGCGGATGGGGGAGATCCTTGCCGAGCGGATTATTCAGGCGTGGCCCGATCACGATATTGATGTGGTGATCCCTATACCCGATACCAGTCGCACCGCTGCGTTGCAGTTAGCGACGCGAATCGGGGTTGACTACCGTGAAGGGTTTATTAAAAACCGTTATATCGGTCGCACCTTTATTATGCCGGGACAGCAGCAGCGTAAAAAATCGGTGCGGCAAAAGCTCAATGCCATTGATCTTGAGTTTCGTGATAAAAATGTGCTGCTGGTGGATGATTCGATTGTTCGCGGTACTACCTCAAAACAGATTATTCAGATGGCGCGAGAGGCGGGGGCGCGTCGTGTCTATTTTGCCTCAGCGGCGCCGCCGGTTCGTTATCCCAATGTTTACGGTATCGATATGCCATCGGTCTCGGAGCTGATTGCCCATAACCGCAGCGATATCGAGATTGCCGAGGCGATTGGTGCCGACTACCTCTTTTTCCAGAGTCTGGCGGATCTGATAGCGGTGGTCAGACATCGCAAGGTGCCACATATTAACGGTTTTGAGGCATCGGTCTTTAACGGCGATTATGTAACCGGTGACATTACCCCGGACTATCTGGAGAGACTCGAGAGTCAGCGCAACGATAATGCCAAACAGCAACAGCAGATAGCTGAACGTACGATTATTGAACTCTATAACCAGCACCGCTAAACATGACAAATGCAATCGATTGGTATCAATATCAGCAGGAGACTATTGCAGTGCGGGCAGGGCAGCACCGTAGCAGTGAGGGCGAGCAGAGTGAGGCACTCTTTTTAACCTCCAGTTTTACTTTCAAATCAGCTGCAGAGGCAGCCGCCCGTTTTGCCGGTAGCGAGGCGGGTAATATCTATTCGCGCTTTACCAACCCTACGGTGCGCACCTTCGAGGAGCGTCTAGCCGCACTGGAGGGGGGCGAGCGTTGCGTGGCAACCAGCTCCGGCATGGCAGCGATTCTTGCTGTCTGTATGGGGCTGCTAAAGCAGGGGGATCACCTGATCTCTTCGCGTTCGATATTTGGCACCACCACGCTGCTTTTTACTAACTTCTTGCAGAAATTTGGGGTTGAGATTAGCTTTGTTCCGCTTGCTGATACCGCAGCCTGGGAAGCGGCGATGCGTCCCAATACGCGCCTGCTCTTTTTGGAGACCCCCTCTAATCCGTTGCTGGAGATTGTCTCGATAGCAGCGCTGGCAGAGATAGCCAAACGTCATCAGGCGATTCTTGCGGTCGATAACTGTCTGCTAACGCCGGTGTTACAGCGCCCCCTCGACTTAGGGGCTGATTTAGTGATTCACTCCGCTACCAAGTTTATTGACGGACAGGGACGCGCCCTTGGCGGCGCGGTGATCGGTGGTGGTGAGATGATGGAGAAGATCTACGCCTTTTTGCGTAATGCAGGCCCGACGATGAGCGCCTTTAATGCCTGGATTTTTTTAAAGGGATTAGAGACCCTGAAGCTGCGCATTGAGAAGCAGAGTCAACAGGCCATGGCGATAGCGCAGTGGTTAACGGCGCAACCAGAGGTTAACCGGGTGCACTATCCGGGGCTTGCATCACACCCGCAACACGCCCTAGCGCGGCAACAGCAGCAGGGTTTTGGGGCGCTGCTCGCGTTTGAAGTTGAAGGGGGGCAACAGGCGGCGTGGCAGCTGATTGATAACACCCGCATCTTCTCGATTACCGCGAATTTGGGTGACACCAAATCGACCATTACTCACCCGGCCACGACGACCCATGGCCGTCTGACACCGCAACAGAAGCAGGCGTCGGGTATTGCTGATGGCTTGGTGCGCCTCTCTGTTGGGCTTGAGAGTGTTGAGGATCTTATCCATGATCTGCGCTTTTAGTCGGCATTCCCCCTTTTCAGGAGTTCACCATGCTTGACGAAATACCGCTGTTGCTACTGATCGTCATATTTAACCTAATCGGCGGCGTATTGAGTGTACTGGGAGCAGCGATCTTTTTGCTGCTTAAAGAGACGCAGCGGGACTGGATAACGCCGAAACTGGTCAGCTTTGCCATTGGCACGCTGTTGGGTGCCTCATTTCTTTCGTTGCTTCCCCATGCAGTGATGGATAAGACGGCAGATATTCATGCGATATTTATCACCGTCCTAGGTGGCCTTATCTTCTTTTTCTTGCTGGAGAAGCTGGTGCTGTGGCGACACTGCCATGCAACCCATGAAGATCAACATCTACATACCAACCATCACAGCGCTGGTTCATTGATTCTGGTGGGGGACGGGGTACACAACTTTATTGAT
>JADGBN010000223.1 GCA_015231435.1 Gammaproteobacteria bacterium | reverse complement strand
CATTGCTAAACGACCTGACCGCCCAAGATGGTGACAATGCACTGAAACGGCGTTTCAGAACCTACAGCCAACCCGGCTTACTGGTGATTGACGAACTTGGGTATCTCTCCTACTCCAATCGGCACGCCGATCTGCTGTTTGAAGTGGTATCGCAACGCTACGAACAACGCTCGATTATTATTACGACCAACCGACCCTTCGCCGAATGGAGCACACTGTTTCCCAATGCCACCTGTGTCGTCTCCATGGTCGACCGACTCGTTCATCACGCCGAAGTGTTACAGATAGAGGGCGATTCGTGGCGTGCCAAAGAGGCGCGAGAGCGCCACACGCCGACCCCAGCAAAACAGCCGGAGCCAGAAGATGATGCATAACACCGCAACGCAGCAATTATGGAGCAAACAAGAAATCCGCAGTGTATACAAAGCAATTCAGCTGTTGCAACAGATGCTAGAACAACACTATACCCGGGAAGTAGCCGAGCTACGTACCGAAGAGGAGTACTACGACTGGGTAGCCACTCTCTCTGAGGAGAAACAGCGGGAACGCTGGGTGCAGATGGAGAAGGATAATCCACCATTCTAACAAGCATTAGGTAACGCAAACCGCCATCGCTATGGCGGTTTTTTTAGGTGGGTAGTGTGCGGCATTTATACGCGGTTTTGGACCGGCACTAACAGCTGATCCAAGTATGGAGGGTATTCTTGTTGATACCAAGCTCCCCTGCTGTCTGGGTAACAGACTGGTTACTCTCCAGCGCCAACTTGACCGATGATTCCCGAAACTCGGCTGTATAACTTTTTGGTTTACTCATGGGTTCACACTCTCCTGTTATCTCTCAAGGTTACTTGAGGTTGTGTCTCCGGGATAGTCTAACCACATCATTAGCCGCCTCCGGTCAATGGGGCGAGTGAAATTCTCAGCGCTCACCAAACGCCTCAGAGAGGGTTTTGCGCAGTGGTTTGAGCAGTACATCTGCCAGGGTTCGATCGCCGGTGCGAATATCGACCTGTGCGGTCATGCCGGGAAGGATGTCCAGCGCCCTGCCGGTGGTGGTGGTGACCGGCTGCTGCATGGGCACAAGATGGACACGGTAGTAGATCTCCACACCCTGCGCTGTCTCCTCTTTAAGGGTATCGGCGCTCACATAGCGAACCTGACCCTTAACGCCGCCATAGATGGTGTAGTCAAAGGGGTCAAAGCGCAGTGTTGCCTCAAGGCCCGGCACTACCCGCGCAATATCAACCGGCCTGACCTTAGCCTCGATAATCAGTTCATCGTCAATCGGGATGATCTGCATTAGCTCCTCTCCAGCGCGCAATACCCCGCCCACGGTGGTCATGCGAATATTTTTAACAATCCCGGCACGCTGGGCGGTAAAGGTACTATCCTCCAGCTGCTGCCGCCGTTGTGTCAGAATCTGCTCATTTTGCGCCATCTCATCCTCAATCTTTGCCAGCTCTAAGGATGCCTGCTCGAGAAACTGATTTTTACGATTAACCATCTTTGCTTCAGCTTCGTTGGTGGCGCGTTTGGCGCGAATGATCTCCGCCTGGTTCGCATCGCCGGAGCGGGTTAGCTTGGTAATTAGCTTCTCCTCCTCCTGCGCCAGCGCTTGTGCAACCTGCAAGGTTCGCAGCTCCTCAGCAAGACCGGTTTTGCGCTGGCGAAAGAGTGCGGTCTCTACCTCAATCAGATCGGGATAGCGTAGTAGTGCCTCAGAAAAGTGGAGATTTTTAGCGCCGGTGATCTCGGCGCGCAGACGGATCGCCTTGGCCTGTAGGGCTGAGAGACGTGCTTCAACCTCGCGCATCGCCGCCCCGACGCGAGTCTGATCAAGGCGGGCAAGCAGTTGCCCGGCGCTAACCCTGTCCCCTTCGCTGACATGAAGACTCTCTAGTACGCCGCCGTCCACCGCTTGAATCACCTGAACACGGCTGCTGGCAATCACTTCGCCACTGGCTCTGGCGACCTCGTCAATACGAAAATAGGAGGCCCAGTAG
>JADGBN010000222.1 GCA_015231435.1 Gammaproteobacteria bacterium | reverse complement strand
GGTAAGCATGAGATGATTGTTTTTCTCGATAAACGCTCTAAACAAAAGATTAGTCAATTCACCAGCAAACAGGAGTTTCTTCGTCTGCAAAGCAAGCTTAATGCCTACTTTGTTGAGGTAGATGGTGTGATCCTAACGGTTGGTCACCACTATCGTCATTTTTATCAATAATATCCGTAACATAATAAATTCTAACCACTAAATAGGGGACGTTACCATGCAAACTAAAAATATAGAAAGTGCTCAACAGGTCATCAATAAGCTGAATGATCTCGTCTCCTTCGAGCAGAAGGTAATCTCATTGCCGATTGATCGTCGGCCAGTGGTTCATCTCTCTGAGGCGGGGGATTCAATTCGCTTACTTCATGGCGGGGTTCATGCCTCGTCGCGCCTCAATCGCCCGTTGATTCATCAGTTGGGCAGCCGGATCTGGGGGAATAACCAGAGCTATGAGGCTGTGGCTAAACAGTGGATTGAGGCCTTTAAGGCTGATAAGAGTGGGTTGGAGCAGGCGATTAGCGCGCTCTTTGATCACCATGATCTTAATATGCGCTACTTCCAGCAGGGTGCCAATCACCAGCAGATCTATGGCTTTACCAGCCCGCAATTTGTCGAGGTGAATCCCCTCGACTTTCGTGCAGCCTTTATTGAACAGGCAAGCCATAATAGCGCGATTATTCCGCGTAGCATCGGCGTCGAGGTGAATCGCTTCGGCAATGTGGTGGAGTCGTTTGATTTTAACTCACCAGGTTTTCAGGTCGGTTATAAGTATGGCCTTGTTTATGCGCGTAATACCGGTTACGACGCCTATAAGGTCACTTGGGGGCGCTGGGTGTTGGTCTGTACCAATGGCATGAAGCGCTTTGAAGGAACTCAATCCCGCTGGAAGCATAATCATGAGATGGATCTGCGTAGCTTTATTGACCAGACGGTGAACGATGGCTTGGTCAATCAGTTGGCGCTGGAGCAGCAGATTACCACCGCGCGTAGCCATGCCCTTGAGCAATCACAGATTCAAGAGCTGTTTGCGCGGATGTCGCTGGCGACGGCGACTAAGGAGCGGCTAAACGCCCAGATTACCGCCGATGCGCGGCTGGTGGGCCACAATGAGTGGGCGCTGTCGCAGGCTTTCACCTATCTTGGCAGCCATGATCGCCATATAGCCAGACGCACCAAAAACCAGTTTACCGAGATTGGTACGGATGTGGTGGAACACTCACTGGGTGAGGTGCTTGATAAGGAGTCAACCGTTGGTTATGACGGTTACTACGGCCTGCTGCGCCCCAAGCCACAGAGCGCAGCGCAGCGGCTATCGCAAAAATGGGAGGCGTTGGTGTGAGCGGCAGTATTAATAAAGTCATTCTCATCGGTCGGTTGGGGCGTGAGCCGGAGATTCGTTACACTCAGACGGGGATGGCCATCACCACCCTGTCGCTGGCGACCTCTTCAGAGTGGTCGGATCGGCAGAGCGGTGAAAAGAGGCAGCAGACGGAGTGGCATCAGGTGGTGCTAATGGGGCGTCAGGCGGAGATTGCGCGTGATTATCTCGCTAAAGGGCGCAATGTCTATATCGAAGGCCGCCTGCAAACTCGTAAATGGCAGGATAAACAGGGAGTCGAACGCGCGACGACGGAGATTATCGCCAATATCATGCAACTTATTGATAGTAAAGGTGCTGGTGAGGAACGCGGGCGGCCAGATAATCGGTCAGGTAATCGGACAGGTGGTGGGGCAAATAATAGAAGAGAGGAGAGCTCCGAGACTGGCGCCATTTTGACCGCCGAAGATTGGTACGAGATTAGGCGTGATGAGGCTGCCGATACGACTCCATTTGAACCGCTGCCGCCGATTTCCCCAAGGCCGCCTTCAGAAATCGACTTCGATAAAGAGCCCTTTTAGGTATTGGGCGCTCTTAAGCAAAAAAGGCAGAGTGATTAAGCGCAATGCAATTTTAGGTATGTAGCCAAACAACTTGAAAATGCGGGTTCGTTGCACCCAAGAAGATAGACTGCGCATTCTGCATTCCCCTACCGTCGTCATTCCCGCGAAGGCGGGAATCTAGAAAGTGTTCATGG
>JADGBN010000221.1 GCA_015231435.1 Gammaproteobacteria bacterium | reverse complement strand
GATACGCCCAATAGTATTTGTCATTAACCGTAGCGAACAGCGCTCATGTATGACGACCATTCTGCTATTCTGTAGGTGAATGATGCACGTTGATATTCGCGCGATGGGCATAAAGCCGCATATTAATATTATGGATACCACCCTGCGCGATGGTGAGCAGACACGCGGCGTCTCCTTTTCGCCAGCGGAAAAGTTGAACATTGCCAAGGCGCTGCTGCAACAGCTTAAGGTTGATCGTATCGAGGTGGCATCGGCGCGGGTCAGTGAGCGCGAAAAGGATGCGGTGGCGCGTATTATGAGTTGGGCGGCGGAGAACGGTTTTATTGAGCGCGTGGAGGTGCTGGGGTTTGTCGATGGTCAGCGCAGCGTTGACTGGATCGCCGACTGTGGCGGTAAACGTCTCAATCTGTTGGCCAAGGGGAGTGAAAAGCACTGCTACGGGCAGTTGCGTAAAACCCTGGAGGAGCATCTCGCTGATGTACGTGCCACGATTTTGTATGCGCAGCAGCGTGATATGGTGGTTAATCTCTACCTTGAGGATTGGTCAAACGGCTTTTATGACAGCCCGAAATATCTCTTTCAACTGATGGATGGGTTGCTAGATTCAGGTATTCAGTATTATATGTTGCCAGATACCCTTGGTGTGTTAACGCCGGATCAGGTGCTTGACAGCGTTTCGGTCATGGTCGCCCGTTTTCCCCACGCACAATTTGATTTTCATCCGCACAATGATTACGGCTTGGGAACCGCAAATGCGCTGGCAGCGGTTGGTGCCGGGGCGAAGTCGATCCACTGTACGGTGAACTGTCTTGGTGAGCGAGCGGGTAATGCGTCGCTTGCTGAAGTGGTGGTTAATCTGAAAGATCGCAAAGGGGTACACCTTTCGGTGGATGAGCAGCATCTGGTGCGCATTAGCGAAATGGTGGAGAACTTTAGCGGCAAGCGTATTGCAGAAAACAGCCCGATTGTCGGTGCCGATGTCTTTACCCAAACCAGCGGTATTCATGCCGATGGCGATAAGAAGGGGGGGCTTTATCAGACCGAGCTCACCCCGGAGCGTTTTGCTCGTACCCGCAGCTATGCCCTAGGCAAGATGAGCGGCAAGGCGTCGCTGCAGAAGAATCTTGAGAAGCTCGATATCACCCTCTCCGAGAGCAATCTTGAAAAGGTGTTAAAACGGGTTGTCGAGTTGGGCGACTCAAAGAAGAATATCACTTCTGAAGATCTCCCCTTTATTATCGCCGAGGTACTCGAAAATCGTGATTACCACTATATTGAGCTAATAAATTGCTCGATTACCAGCGGTCTTAAACTCGAATCAACTGTTAGTATTCGCTTGCAGATAGCGCATGAACAGATCCTGTCAGCGGGCGTGGGTAATGGCGGTTTTGATGCTTTTATGAACGCAATAGGGCGGGTAAAGCCGTTACAGTCGTTAAAGATCCCGCCGCTGCTCGATTATGAGGTACGCATTCCCAAAGGGGGGCAAGCCAATGCCCTCACCGAATGTACTATCACCTGGGGCAGTGAACAGGAGAGTTTCAAAACTCGCGGCGTCCATGCCAATCAGGTCTTTGCCGCCGTAGAGGCAGCGATGCGCATGATTAATATCCGTTATCACCGCAGTCAACCGATGACGAGCGACACGGCAGCAAAGATTGACGCGAGTGTGGATATCGATAAATGAGGCGGCTAGGTCAAAGGCTGCGTTCTATACCCAAAATCATTGGAAATGATGGAAGGCGGCAAAGTCGCGAATCCCCATGAGCTTAGTAAACCTAAGTGATTGGGGTGAGCGACTGCAGCGTGCGCAGCTTGGCCTTTGGTGCAACGAACCACCGTTTTCAAGGATGACGGGTATAATGTTCACTTTTTCATCGGAGCTACCCTATGCACACCCTGTTTCGCCCGCTATTAACCACCCTGATGCTACTTTCGCTCACCGGCCTCTGTTATGCGGCTGCCGCCCTGCAACAGCGCGATATAAAGGTTGGCGATGGCGAGACGGCCGTGCGCTTTAGCAAAGTGAGCGTTCACTACAGCGGCTGGTTGGAGAACGGCACCAAGTTCGACTCCAGTCTTGATCGTAG
>JADGBN010000220.1 GCA_015231435.1 Gammaproteobacteria bacterium | reverse complement strand
GCAGCAAAGCGAATCGCCACCAGCAGACCGATATGAAAAAGATAACCTGCGCCGTAGGTGAGCAGGGTTTGACCATTTAGCATCGGCATTTGGGTGAAGCGGCTAAAGATGGTTTTAACACCCGATCCTTCGCTAACGCTACGCGGTGGCGCGAGATCAGCCTTGCGCCCGAGAAGAAAAATCTCCAGCAGACGAATAGTCATTCCGGCAATAAAGATGAAGGCGGCCGCGGTAAAACCGGGTCCGCGTGCCCAGAGCAGAAGTTCTGTGGGTTCGGCTAACATATTACTTCTCCAGATCGTGAATGGTGACGGTTTGGTGTTGGCTGCGCGCCGCATTGCGTTGTTCACGGCTGTGCAGTGCCGAGGCGATACCAATCGCCGCGCCTGCTGCCACCGCAGCGGTGGCGACCGATTTGGCTGCAATTGGCGTCGAGAGTGATTTATAGAAGCTACCGGCATCCCAGAATTTCGGCTCTGAGCAGCCAATACAACCATGCCCAGACTCAATGGGAAAACTCGTACCATCGTTCCACTTAAGTGTCGCGCAGGCGTTGTAGGTGGTTGGTCCCTTGCAGCCAAGCTTATAAAGACACCAGCCGAGCCGCGCCCCTTGGTCATCGAAGGTTTTGGCAAATTTACCCTGATCATAGAAGGTGCGACGGTAGCAGCGATCATGAATCGTCTCGCCATAAAACGCTTTGGGGCGTTTTAGGTGATCCAGCGCCGGCAGGGTGGCAAAAGCGAGATAGTGGGCAATCACGCCAGTCATCACTAGGGGAATAGGGGGGCAGCCGGGGATATTCACCAGCGGTTTGCGCTCGATCGCTCCCATCTGCATCAGCTCCTCAACGCCACGCGCACCGGTGGGATTGGGGTTAGCTTGAGGGAGTCCGCCATAGGCGGCACAGGTACCGATGCTAATCACCGCAGCGGCGCCTTTTACGGTCTCCTGCAACATCTGAAGGTTGCTAATGCCGGCGATAGTTGAATAGACCCCCTCATCGCCGTAGGGAATTGAGCCATCCACCAGTAGCAGATACTCACCGTCAAACGCCTGCATCGCCGCCTCTCGCGCAGCCTCCGCCTGATGACCTGCAGCAGCTTGTAGCGTGTGGTGATAGTCGAGGGAGATTTGGTTAAAAATCAGCCCCTCAATGGTGGGAAAGTGGGATCGGGTAATCGACTCGGTGCAGCCGGTACACTCCTGAAAGGAGATCCAGATCACCGAGGGGCGGCGTGCCGTCGCAAGGGCGTGCGCCAGTTGCGGCATAAGCGCCGGTGCGAGGGCGAGCGCCGAGGTGAGTGCCGAACAGAACTTGAGAAAGCCACGGCGTGAAATACCCTGACGTTGCAAGCGCTCCTGCAGCGACGGGGGGAGGGCGCCTGCTTCGGGGGTGTGGCGAAAGCGCGGGGTATCACTGGACATGATTGACTCCTTCATGGGCATCTAATGATCGTGCTAAGGGGGGGTATTCATCATTCATTTGCTGCGAGAAAAGCGTGTGGCTGGCGGCTACTTCGGCGATGTCGCTGCTTACCATCGCCGGCAGCAGGGTCACTTCGAGCTGTTCGGCGATAAGAGTTCCGCTCTCGCTGTAGTGGGTCGTCCACCAGATCCCGGCAAAAGCGGTCTCATAAATCTCGGAGTGGCCAAGGGCGTTAAGGGTGATCGCCACTTCGCCGTGACCAAGAAAGTTGCGCAGTCTGTCGCGATCTGACGGGGAGAGGGGGAGGGTGTGAAGATCAATGGCAGCGCTCTCACCCTGTTTAAGCAACCGCTGTTGCAGCGTGAGTAGCTCCTGCAGCAGGGCGCTGCTGTTTTGGCTGTTAATCGGGTTCATCGAACCACCTCTGGGCAAGTTGCCGTGCGGTCAGGCAGATTTGCGGCAGCGCCGCCGCCAGCGGCGGCGTCAGCGACTCCCCCCAGGCGATCTGTTGCGGTTGGACGGCAAGTAGCGCACGGCGTGATGGTAGGTCGCCGCTTAGTTTGCCCATTGCCAGCAGATCTCGCAGCCCCACCTCATGAACCGAGGCTTTGGTCTGCTGATAGAGATATTGATCCATCGCCTCTCCAATAAAGAGTTGCCAGC
>JADGBN010000021.1:1647-33767 GCA_015231435.1 Gammaproteobacteria bacterium | reverse complement strand
TGCAGGAGGGGTTACCCCCGGAGATGCGTCAAACCCTGGGTCTGCAAGCCGCCTTCGCCTCGGTCTTTCCTATTGTCAGTTACTCGGGTTTTGCGGCCCTAGAGTATGTCAGCTATCGTCTGGGTGAGCCGGGATTTGATGTTGTTGAGTGCCGGATGCGTGGGATGACCTACGCGGCGCCACTGCGCGTCAAGCTGCGTCTGGTGATTTACGATAAAGAGTCGGCTAACAAAAATATTAAGGATGTCCGCGAGCAGGAGGTCTATATGGGGGAGTTGCCCCTGATGACTGACAACGGTACCTTCGTGATTAATGGTACGGAGCGGGTTATCGTCTCCCAGCTGCACCGCTCGCCGGGTGTCTTTTTTGAACATGATAAGGGTAAAACTCACTCTTCGGGCAAGAAGCTCTATAGTGCCCGCATTATCCCCTATCGTGGTTCCTGGCTCGATTTTGAGTTTGATCCGAAAGATTGTCTCTTTATGCGTATCGACCGTCGCCGCAAACTGCCATCAACGGTGCTGCTGCGTGCGCTTGGCCTGAATACCGAAGAGATCCTCAATACCTTCTTTGCCCGAGATGCCATTCTTTTTACCGCAGAGGGGGCGTCGATTAAGTTAATTCCTGATCGTCTGCGGGGTCAGGTCGCGATGAATGACATTAAAATAAAGAATAAAGTTCTCGTCGAGAAGGGACGCCGTATTACTGTCCGCCATACTAAAGCGCTGGAAGAGGCGGGTGTTGAGTATATCGAGATTGGTATTGAGTCGGTGCTCGGTAAGGTGCTGGCGCACGATTATATCGACAAAGATAGTGGCGAGGTGATCGCCAGTGCCAATGATGAGTTGACTGCAACCTTAATTGACAAGCTGAAAGAGGCTGAGATTAATGAAGTAGAGACTATCTTCACCAATGATCTCGATTGTGGTCCATTTATTTCAGATACCCTGCGTATTGATGCGACCTCGAGTCCGCTTGAGGCGCTGGTTGAGATCTACCGCATGATGCGCCCCGGCGAACCACCGACCAAAGAGTCTGCCGAAAATCTTTTCCAGAACCTCTTTTTTACCAGTGAGCGTTACGATCTCTCCGTCGTCGGACGGATGAAGTTTAACCGTCGCGTTGGCCGTGAAGAGGTTGAGGGTGAGGGTGTGCTCTCTAACGCAGACATTCTTGCGGTGATGAAGACGCTTATCGACATTCGTAACGGCAAAGGGACGGTCGATGATATTGACCACCTTGGAAACCGTCGTGTGCGCAGTATTGGTGAGATGGCAGAGAACCAGTTTCGCATCGGCCTGGTGCGTGTCGAGCGCGCCGTAAAAGAGCGTTTGACGATTGCCGAGTCAGAGAACCTGATGCCGCAGGAGTTGATTAACGCCAAACCGGTTTCGGCTGCGATTAAAGAGTTCTTTGGTTCCAGCCAGTTGTCGCAGTTTATGGATCAGAACAATCCGCTCTCCGAGGTGACCCACAAACGCCGTATTTCGGCACTCGGCCCCGGTGGTTTGACGCGTGAGCGTGCCGGCTTTGAGGTTCGTGACGTCCATCCGACCCATTACGGACGCGTCTGTCCGATTGAGACCCCTGAGGGGCCGAACATTGGTCTGATAAACTCCCTGGCGGTTTACGCCCGCACCAATAACTATGGCTTTCTTGAAACGCCCTATCGTAAGGTCGTGGAGGGCACAGTCACCGATGATATCGTCTATCTTTCAGCGATAGATGAGGGCGAACATTACATCGCGCAGGCAAACGTCGGCATTGATGGTAACGGCAAGCTGATGGATGAGCTGGTCTCCTGCCGTCATCTTAACGAGTTTACCCTGGCACCGCGTCATAAGGTCGATATGCTGGATGTTTCACCCAAGCAGATCGTCTCGGTAGCAGCATCGCTTATTCCCTTTCTTGAGCATGATGACGCTAACCGCGCACTCATGGGTGCAAACATGCAGCGTCAAGCGGTCCCGACCCTGCGTGCCGAGAAGCCAGTCGTCGGAACCGGTATGGAGCGTTCGGTTGCGGTTGACTCCGGTGTCGTGGTGACTGCACGTCGTGGTGGTGTCGTGGATACCGCCGATGCGGCGCGCATTGTGGTGCGGGTGAATGACGATGAGACGGTCGCCGGTGAGTCTGGGGTAGATATTTACAACCTGACCAAATATACCCGCTCGAATCAGAATACCTGTATTAATCAACGGCCACTAGTCAAACCCGGCGATCAAATTAGCCGTGGTGACTGTCTTGCCGATGGTCCTTCAACGGATCTGGGTGAGTTGGCACTGGGGCAGAATATGCTGGTCGCCTTTATGCCGTGGAATGGCTATAACTTTGAGGACTCCATTCTTATCTCTGAGCGGGTTGTCGAGGAAGATCGCTTCACCACTATCCATATTCAGGAATTGAGTTGTATTGCCCGTGATACCAAACTCGGCGCTGAAGAGATCACTGCTGATATTCCCAATGTCGGAGAGGGTGCACTTGGTAGGCTCGATGAGTCCGGAATTGTTCATATTGGCGCAGAGGTTAAGGCCGGTGAGATTCTTGTAGGTAAAGTTACGCCAAAAGGGGAGACACAACTCACCCCTGAAGAGAAGTTGTTACGCGCCATTTTTGGTGAAAAGGCCTCCGATGTTAAAGATACCTCGTTACGCGTCCCCTCGGGGATGAACGGAACGGTTATCGGTGTTCAAGTCTTTACCCGTGATGGTTTAGAAAAAGATGCGCGTGCGACGCAGATTGAGGAGATGGAGATTGAAAGCATTCGCAAAGATCTCCTTGATCGGCAACGGATTATGGAAGGTGATGCCTATCAGCGCGTGGAGTCTTTGCTGTTACGCAAAGAGGCTGCCGGTGGTCCCGCTGGTCTGAAATCAGGCGATAAAATTAACAAGGCCTATCTCTCGGGACTTGACCGCGAAAAGTGGTTTGAAATTCGTCTCATCGATGACGAGGCGAACAGCCAGCTTGAGGCTATCTCGGCGCAAATTAAAGCGCAGAAGAAGAGTTTTGAGGCGCAGTTTGAGAGCAAGCGTAAAAAAGTAACGCAGGGTGACGATCTCGCACCGGGCGTTCTCAAAATGGTGAAAATCTATCTGGCAGTGAAGCGGCGTATTCAGCCGGGTGACAAAATGGCGGGGCGTCATGGTAACAAAGGGGTTATCTCGATGATTGTCCCGGTTGAGGATATGCCATTCTCTGCCGATGGCACACCGGTGGATATCGTCCTTAATCCTCTTGGTGTTCCTTCTCGGATGAACGTCGGTCAGGTGCTTGAGACCCACCTTGGCTGGGCTGCCAAAGGGTTAGGCAAACGTATTGGTGAAATGCTGCAGGCGAAAGCGGAGGTCGAGAAGCTGCGAGGCTATCTGGGTGAAATCTACAACCAGAGCGGAACCCATGAAGATTTGGATAGCTTAACTGACGCTGAGGTTGTGGTCCTTTGTCAAAATCTGCGCGCCGGCGTTCCGATGGCAACACCGGTTTTTGATGGTGCTGATGAGAGCGAGATTCGTCGTATGCTACGTCTTGCTGGACTACCCGAAACAGGTCAAGCGGTGCTTTACGATGGTCGTACTGGTGATGCCTTTGATCGGCCAGTGACCGTGGGTTATATGTATATGCTTAAGCTCAACCACTTGGTGGATGACAAAATGCATGCCCGCTCAACGGGACCCTACAGTTTGGTAACTCAGCAACCACTGGGGGGTAAGGCGCAATTTGGTGGACAGCGCTTTGGTGAGATGGAGGTCTGGGCGCTTGAGGCCTATGGTGCCTCCTATACGCTGCAGGAGATGCTAACGGTGAAGTCGGATGATGTCGCCGGTCGTACCAAAATGTACAAAAACATTGTCGATGGCAACCACACCATTGATGCCGGAATGCCTGAGTCCTTTAACGTGCTGGTGAAGGAGATTCGGGCATTGGGAATTGATATCGAACTAGAGCTGGAAGACGAATAGTTTGACTATGCGGTCTTGGCAGAACTTGATGCGTCAGCGCAAACCATTTGAGGGCAGTGTGCAGTGAGAGATCTACTCAATATATTAAAACAGCAGGGACAGTCCGCCGATTTTGATACGATTCGTATCGGTCTGGCGTCACCGGATAAAATTCGTTCGTGGTCCTATGGCGAAGTCAAAAAGCCGGAAACGATTAACTATCGTACTTTTAAACCGGAGCGTGACGGCCTTTTTTGTGCCAAAGTATTTGGCCCGGTTAAGGACTACGAGTGCCTGTGTGGTAAATATAAGCGCTTAAAGCATCGTGGTGTTATTTGCGAAAAGTGTGGCGTTGAGGTTACCCTCTCCAAAGTGCGGCGTGAGCGTATGGGACACATTGAGCTGGCAAGTCCGGTTGCTCATATCTGGTTCCTTAAGTCACTCCCTTCACGGATGGGACTGTTGCTGGATATGACCCTGCGAGATATAGAGCGGGTGCTCTATTTTGAAGCGTTTGTCGTCACCGAGCCTGGGATGACTGAACTCGAGCGCGGTCAGCTTCTCTCCGATGAGACCTATCTTGACGCGATTGAAGAGTATGGCGATGAGTTTGAGGCAAAGATGGGTGCCGATGCGATTCTTGAGATGCTCAAGACAATGGATCTTAAGCGTGAAGCAGAAAAGCTTCATGAAGAGATCCCGGGCACCAAATCCGAAACCAAACTGAAAAAGCTGACTAAACGTCTTAAGCTTGTTGAGGCTTTTATTGAATCGGGCATTATGCCCGAGTGGATGATCATGCGGGTGTTGCCCGTTCTGCCACCAGAGCTGCGTCCTCTGGTTCCACTGGAGGGGGGGCGTTTTGCTACCTCCGATCTGAACGATCTCTATCGTCGCGTCATTAACCGAAATAACCGTCTCAAGCGTCTGCTTGATCTCAATGCCCCCGATATTATCGTGCGTAACGAAAAGCGGATGTTACAGGAGTCGGTTGATGCCCTGATGGATAACGGTCGTCGTGGCCGCGCCATTACCGGTGCCAACAAGCGGCCGCTGAAATCCCTTGCCGATATGATTAAAGGCAAGCAGGGGCGCTTCCGCCAGAACCTGCTGGGTAAGCGCGTTGACTACTCCGGACGTTCGGTTATTGTGGTCGGCCCAACCCTAAAGCTGCATCAGTGTGGTATTCCCAAGAAGATGGCACTGGAGCTCTTTAAGCCCTTTATCTTTAGTAAGCTTGAGCGCAAGGGGTTGGCGACGACCATTAAGACTGCGAAAAAGCTGGTTGAGCGTGAAGGTGCGGATGTTTGGGATATTCTCGAAGAGGTGATTCGCGAGCATCCGATTCTCCTTAACCGTGCGCCAACACTGCACCGTTTGGGCATTCAGGCCTTTGAACCGGTGCTCATTGAGGGCAAGGCGATTCAGTTGCACCCCTTGGTTTGTGCGGCGTTTAACGCGGACTTTGACGGCGACCAGATGGCGGTACACGTGCCGCTCTCGATCGAGGCGCAGCTTGAGGCGCGCACGCTCATGATGTCGACCAATAACGTCCTCTCGCCCGCTAATGGTGATCCCATCATTGTTCCGTCCCAAGACGTGGTGCTCGGTCTCTACTATATGACCCGCGAACGCGTCAATGCCAAAGGTGAGGGGATGGCCTTTGCTGATATTGATGAAGTTCGTCGCGCCTTTGAGACGCGCAATGTCGATATTCATGCGCGGGTGAAGGTTCGCATTACCGAACATCTGCGTGATAGCGAAGGTAATCTGACGCCTCATACCGCGGTGCGCAATACCACCGTTGGGCGGGCACTCTTCTTTAATATCGTTCCCCCGGGAATGCCGTTTAAGTCGGTTGACCGGCCGCTGGTAAAAAAAGCGATTCAGGCGATTATTAATGAAAGTTATCGTACTCTGGGTCTTAAAGAGTCCGTTATTTTTGCAGACCAGTTAATGTACATGGGCTTCAAAATGGCGACCTTCTCCGGGATCTCCTTCTGCTCCAGCGACATGATTATTCCTGAACAGAAAGGGGAGATCTTGGCGCGTGCTGATGCCGAAGTGAAAGAGATCGAGAACCAGTATATCTCTGGTCTGGTCACCGATGGTGAGCGCTATAACAAGGTTATCGATATCTGGTCGCATACGAATGACATGGTCGCCAAGGCGATGATGGAGAAGTTGGGGCAGGATGTGGTTACCGACAGCAAAGGGAATCAGGTTAAACAGGACTCCTTTAACTCAGTCTTTATGATGGCGGACTCTGGGGCGCGGGGTAGCGCTGCACAGATTCGTCAGCTGGCGGGAATGCGTGGCCTGATGGCCAAGCCTGACGGCTCAATTATCGAAACGCCAATCACCGCTAACTTCCGTGAGGGTTTGTCGGTTTTACAATACTTTATTTCAACCCACGGTGCCCGCAAAGGTCTTGCCGATACCGCGTTAAAAACCGCGAACTCAGGATACCTAACGCGTCGTTTGGTGGACGTTGCCCAAGATTTGGCCATTACCGAAGCCGATTGTGGTACCACGGCTGGCCTGACGCTGCACAGCCTGATAGAGGGGGGCGATGTGGTCGAGCCGCTCAGTGAGCGGGTGCTTGGTCGCGTGACTGCGGTAGATGTCTTTGATAACAAGGGCGAGATGGTGCTTGCCGCCAACACCCTGTTGGATGAGGCGTGGGTCAAGCGCATTGAAGAGCTGTCGATCGATAGTATTAAGGTGCGCTCCCCGATCACCTGTGAAACCCGCTATGGTGTCTGTACCGCCTGTTATGGGCGTGACTTGGCGCGTGGTCATAAGGTGAATGTGGGTGAGTCGGTGGGGGTTATCGCCGCCCAGTCAATTGGTGAGCCGGGAACCCAGCTCACCATGCGTACCTTCCACATCGGGGGCGCGGCCTCTCGCTCGGCAACTATTACCAACATTCAGAACAAGAATAGCGGTATGGTCCGCCTGCATAATATTAAAACCATTCAACACAAGGATGGTTACTTTGTCGCGGTCTCTCGCTCTGGTGAACTAACCATTATTGATGAGACAGGACGGGAGCGTGAGCGCTACCGCGTCCCCTACGGTGCCCGTATTGATGCCAATGACGAGCAGCAGGTTAAAGCAGGTGCAATGCTCGCCACTTGGGATGCGCATACCCATCCGGTTGTCTCTGAGTTGGCGGGTTTAGTGACCTTCTCCGATTTTGAGGAGGGGATCACCATTAGTAAAAAGACGGATGATATGACCGGTCTAACCAGTCTCGTCGTGCTTGATCCGAAGCAGCGCGGCAGTGGGGGTAAGGATAAGCGTCCGATGGTCAAGCTGGTTGACCGGGAGGGGAAGGATCTCTTCCTTCCTGGTACCGAAATACCGGCGCAGTACTTCTTGCCGACAGGGGCGATTGTCAGCCTTGAGGATGGTTATGAGGTGGGGCCTGGCGATATTTTGGCGCGTATCCCCCAAGAGTCCTCGAAAACCCGTGACATTACCGGTGGTCTGCCGCGCGTTGCGGATCTCTTCGAGGCGCGTAAACCAAAAGAGCCGGCAATTCTTGCCGAAATTAGCGGTACCGTCAGTTTTGGTAAAGAGACCAAGGGTAAACAACGCCTAATTATTACCCCGAAAGAGGGTGATCCCTACGAGGAGCTCATTCCCAAGTGGCGGCATGTCACCGTCTTTGAGGGTGAGAAGATTGAACGTGGTGAGGTTGTCGTTGATGGTGAGGCTAATCCCCATGACATTCTGCGCCTGAAGGGTGTTGAAGTACTGGCGCACTATATTGTCAATGAAGTACAGGATGTTTACCGCCTTCAGGGGGTAAAGATTAACGATAAGCACATCGAGGTCATTGTGCGTCAGATGCTGCGTAAGTGCGAAATAATGAGTGCCGGTGATAGCCACTTCCTGCAGGGCGAGCAGGTAGAGTACGCCCGTTTTCTTGAGGAGAATGAGCGGGTCGAGCCGCAGGATAAGTTCCCGGCAACCTCTGAACGACTGCTGCTCGGGATCACCAAGGCCTCCTTGGCAACGGAGTCGTTTATTTCGGCTGCCTCCTTCCAGGAGACGACACGGGTACTCACCGATGCGGCGGTCACCGGTAAGATAGATAAACTGCGTGGTCTTAAAGAGAATGTCATTGTTGGTCGACTGATACCCGCAGGAACGGGGTTGGCTTATCACGAACAGCGCAAGCGCAATCGTGAAGGGGTGACACCGGAAGTGGCGTTAAAGTCACTGCTCTTAGCAAAGAGTGAGCGGGAGTAGCAGAAGAAGCCTGTTGTGGGCAAAACTCACAACAGTCAATTAATCGGTGGAAGTGGGTGGTTTGTGAAATAGCGGTTGTTAATCAGGCGAAATCAGAAATGTCGCTTGACAACCGCGCCTTGCGGCCATAAAATTCCGCCTCTTTTTTCGGCAGGCTTGGCCTAAGCGTCAATCTGTCATCGTACTATGCGTGTTGGAGTAGAAATTTATTTATGTCAACCATTAACCAGCTGGTGCGCAAGCCGCGTACCCGTAAAGTGGCAAAAAGCAATGTTCCAGCGTTAGAGGCTTGTCCTCAGCGCCGAGGTGTCTGCACCCGCGTCTATACGACGACACCAAAGAAGCCTAACTCAGCGTTGCGCAAGGTTGCGCGTGTACGCTTAACCAATGGTTTTGAGGTTACCTCGTACATTGGTGGTGAGGGTCACAATCTGCAGGAACACTCGGTCATTCTGATTCGCGGTGGTCGTGTAAAAGATCTGCCAGGTGTACGCTATCATACGGTGCGTGGTGCCCTCGATACATCGGGTGTCAATTCACGCAAGAATGGTCGCTCGAAATATGGCGCCAAGCGTCCTAAGTCGTAATCCAAGCAAGTTTCAATTAATCGTCTTTAGTTTTAGGAATAAGAGTTAATGGCCAGAAGAAGAGTTGCTGCCAAGCGTGAGGTATTGCCTGATCCCAAGTATGGAGATCGTACCCTCTCTAAGTTTATGAATATCTTGATGTACAGCGGCAAAAAGTCGGTGGCAGAGAAGATTGTCTATGGTGCTTTGGATCGGGTTGCCGAGAAGGGTCATAAAAACCCGCTCGAGATATTTGAGTCTGCGCTGGAGAATGTTCGCCCGATGGTTGAGGTGAAATCACGTCGTGTCGGCGGCGCTAACTACCAGGTACCGGTTGAGGTGCGTGGTGAGCGTGGCGTGGCGCTGGCTATGCGCTGGCTTGTCGAGGCAGCACGCAAGCGTGGTGAAAAGTCGATGGGAATGCGTCTGGCAGGTGAAATGATGGATGCCTCCGAAAAGAAAGGTAGCGCGGTCAAAAAACGTGAAGATACACACCGTATGGCCGACGCAAACAAAGCATTCGCTCACTTTCGCTGGTAATCAGGAACAAGGACTAACAACGTGGCACGTAATACCCCAATCGAACGTTATCGTAACCTCGGCATCATGGCCCATATTGATGCAGGCAAGACGACAACCACCGAACGTATCCTGTTTTACACGGGTGTCTCCCATAAAATTGGTGAAGTTCATGATGGCGCAGCGACCATGGACTGGATGGAACAGGAGCAGGAGCGTGGTATTACTATCACCTCAGCAGCGACAACCTGTTTCTGGCAGGGAATGGACAAGCAGTTTCCGCAACATCGCTTCAACATTATTGATACCCCCGGACACGTCGATTTTACGATTGAGGTAGAGCGCTCGCTGCGTGTACTCGATGGTGCCTGTGCCGTTTTTTGCGCAGTGGGTGGCGTTGAGCCGCAATCTGAAACCGTTTGGCGTCAAGCGAACAAGTACGGCGTGCCAAGGCTTGCCTTTGTTAACAAGATGGATCGTGCGGGTGCAAATTTTCTGCGGGTGGTTGCCCAGATTCGTCTGCGTCTTGGCGCCAATGCGGTGCCGATGCAACTCAATATTGGCGCGGAAGAGAAGTTTGAAGGTGTTGTCGATCTGCTGCGTATGAAGGCGATCTACTGGAACGAAGCTGACATGGGAATGACCTATGATGCGCGTGAAATTCCGGCAGAACTACTGGAGCAGTCGCAGGAGTTGCGCGCTAATATTATCGAAGCGGCAGCCGAAGGCAACGAAGAGTTGATGGAAAAGTATCTTGAGGGTGAAGAGTTCAGCGTTGAAGAGATCAAGCTGGGAATTCGTCTGCGTACTTTGAAAGGTGAGATTATTCCCTGCTTCTGCGGTTCTGCCTTTAAGAATAAAGGTGTTCAGGCAATGCTTGATGCGGTGGTTGAGTATATGCCATCGCCTGTCGATGTGCCGCCGATTGCTGGTATTCTTGATGATGCAGCAGGTACTGAGGCAGTGCGTAGGTCTGATGATACCGAGCCGTTTGCCGCGCTTGCATTTAAGATTGCAACCGATCCATTTGTTGGGACGCTAACTTTTTTCCGTGTCTACTCGGGTGTGCTGAATTCAGGTGACTCGGTCTATAACCCGATAAAGTCACGAAAAGAGCGCATTGGCCGTATTCTCCAGATGCATGCCAATAGCCGCGAAGAGATTAAAGAAGTTCGTGCAGGTGATATTGCTGCAGCGGTCGGTCTGAAAGATGTGACCACCGGTGAAACGCTTTGTGACCTCAATAAGGTAATAACGCTTGAGCGTATGGAGTTTCCCGATCCGGTTATCTCGGTGGCGATTGAGCCTAAAACCAAGGTTGACCAAGAGAAGATGGGTATCGCTCTGTCAAAACTGGCACAGGAAGATCCCTCTTTCCGAGTTCGCACCGATGAGGAGTCAGGTCAGACAATTATCTCTGGTATGGGTGAGCTTCACCTTGAGATCATTGTTGATCGCATGAAGCGTGAGTTTAAGGTTGAGGCAAACGTCGGCGCGCCACAGGTTGCCTATCGTGAAGGGATTCGCAAGACCGTTGAAGCTGAAGGTAAGTTTGTGCGTCAGTCGGGTGGTCGTGGACAGTATGGTCACGTCTGGCTGCGGCTTGAGCCGCAGGAGCAGGGCAAAGGTTATGAATTTGTCAATGGCATTGTCGGCGGTGTTGTTCCTCGTGAGTACGTTCCTGCGGTTGATAAGGGCGTTCAGGAGCAGATGCAGAATGGCGTGCTTGCAGGCTTCCCTATTGAGGATGTCAAGGTCACCATTTTTGACGGTAGTTACCATGATGTTGACTCAAACGAGATGGCATTTAAGATCGCCGGTTCGATGGGCTTTAAGGCGGGCGCACAGAGTGCCGGCCTCTATCTGTTGGAGCCGGTAATGAAGGTTGAGGTTGTCACCCCGGAAGAGTACATGGGTGATATTATGGGTGACCTCAATCGTCGTCGTGGTCTCGTACAGGGAATGGATGACAGCGTTTCAGGAAAAGTGATTCGTGCGGAAGTACCGCTTGCTGAAATGTTTGGTTATGCAACCGATATGCGTTCGGCAACCCAGGGACGCGCGACCTATTCGATGGAGTTCTGTAAGTATGCAGAAGCACCGAACAGTGTTGCTGAAGCGGTTATCAAAAAGAGTTCTTAATTTTTGCAATCTTGATGTAGAGGTAGATTACGGTGGCTAAAGAGAAGTTTCAGAGAAAAAAACCCCACGTTAACGTAGGGACGATAGGGCACGTTGACCACGGCAAGACAACCTTGACCGCAGCGATCACCAAAGTCATGGCCGCAAAGTTTGGCGGCGAGTTTAAAGATTACGCCAATATCGACAGTGCGCCGGAAGAGCGTGCGCGTGGTATCACCATTGCAACTGCACACGTTGAGTACGAGTCAGAAGCACGCCACTATGCCCACGTAGACTGTCCCGGACACGCGGACTATGTCAAGAACATGATTACCGGTGCGGCACAGATGGATGGCGCGATACTGGTGGTCTCAGCAGCGGATGGCCCGATGCCACAAACCCGAGAGCACATTCTGCTGTCGCGTCAGGTTGGCGTCCCCTACATTCTCGTCTACCTTAACAAGGCAGACATGGTTGACGATGCCGAGCTTCTTGAGCTGGTTGAGATGGAAGTTCGTGAACTCCTCGACAGTTATGACTTCCCCGGAGACGACACCCCGATTATCACCGGTTCAGCTCTAAAAGCGCTGGAAGGTGAGAACAGCGAAATCGGTGTTCAGTCTATCGAACGCCTAGTGACCGCAATGGATGCGTGGATACCAGAGCCAGAGCGTGCGATAGACGGAACCTTCCTGATGCCTATCGAAGATGTCTTCTCCATCTCAGGACGCGGCACCGTAGTGACCGGACGTATTGAGCGTGGAGTTGTCAAGGTTGGTGAAGAGGTCGCGATAGTCGGTATTAAAGATACCACCAAAACAACCGTCACCGGCGTTGAGATGTTCCGCAAATTGCTGGATCAGGGACAGGCTGGAGACAACGTTGGCGTCCTGCTGCGTGGCACCAAGCGTGATGATGTTGAGCGTGGTCAGGTACTGGCAAAGCCCAACTCCATCACCCCGCATACCAAGTTTGAGGCAGAAGTTTACGTACTTGGCAAAGATGAGGGTGGTCGTCATACCCCCTTCTTTAACGGCTACCGTCCACAGTTCTATTTTAGAACCACCGACGTCACCGGCGCCTGCGACCTGCCAGAGGGTATCGAAATGGTCATGCCGGGTGACAACGTCAAAATGACTGTCAGCCTGATAAACCCCATCGCCATGGAAGATGGACTGCGTTTCGCGATTCGCGAAGGTGGTCGTACCGTTGGTGCTGGTGTTGTTGCTAAAATAATTGAGTAATCTGATGAAAAGTCAAAAGATCCGTATTCGTTTGAAATCGTTTGATCATCGTCAGATTGACCAGTCTGCGCGTGAAATTGTCGATACTGCAAAACGTACCGGTGCACAGGTAATTGGCCCGATACCTCTGCCGGTTAAGAAAGAGCGCTTCACAGTTTTAACTTCACCGCATGTGAATAAGGATGCGCGCGATCAGTATGAGTTGCGCACCTTTAAACGTATGCTCGATATTGTTGAACCAACTGATAAAACGGTTGATGCGTTGATGAAGCTTGATCTCGCCGCAGGCGTAGATGTCCAAATAAAGCTCGGATAATTTTTGTTTAATACTGCTGGTCAATCGTAATCAGCAGCAACTGAGGTTAATAATAATGTCTATTGGCGTTGTAGGCCGCAAATGCGGCATGACTCGTATCTTTACCGAAAGTGGTCAATCCCTTCCGGTAACGGTGATAGAGGTGGAGCCTAACCGCATCACCCAGATTAAAAATCAGGAAACTGATGGCTATCAGGCCATTCAGGTGACAACCGGAAGTCGTCGTCCGAGTCGCGTAACCAAAGCGATGGCGGGTCACTATGCAAAAGCAGAAACTGAAGCAGGTCGCGGCCTTTGGGAGTTTCGCTTAAACGATGGTGAAGGTGAAAACCTTGCGGTCGGTAATAGTATCTCTGTTGATATTTTTACCAATGGTCAAATCGTTGATGTACGTGGTACATCCATCGGTAAAGGCTTTGCCGGGGTCATCAAACGCTACAACTTCCGTACTCAGGATGCCACACACGGTAACTCGCGTTCGCACCGCGTACCGGGCTCTATTGGACAAAACCAGACGCCGGGTCGTGTATTTAAAGGCAAGAAGATGTCGGGCCATATGGGCAATGTCACCTGCACCGTACAGAACCTTGAGGTTGTGCGTGTAGATAATGAGCGCAACCTTCTTTTGGTTAAGGGTGCGGTTCCTGGGCACAAAGGCAGCGATCTGATTATTCTGCCTGCGATGAAGAAGAGAGGTTAGCGACAATGGATCTACAAATTTCTAACCTGTCAGGAGAACTTTCAGACGAGTCAGTCTCATTGGCTGATAGCGCCTTTGCCCGTGATTATAATGAAGCGCTTATTCATCAGGTCGTTACTGCCTACATGGCGACGGGTCGTTCAGGTACAAAAGCACAAAAAAGACGCTCTGATGTGAGTGGCGGCGGGATTAAACCGTGGCGTCAAAAAGGGACTGGCAGAGCTCGCGCAGGCACCAGTCGCAGCCCGATCTGGCGTGGTGGCGGTGTCACATTTGCAGCAGTACCCCGCAGTTATGAACAGAAAGTGAACCGTAAAATGTTCCGTGCTGCGATGCAGTCAATTCTCTCTGAGTTGGTGCGTCAGCAACGCCTTGTGGTGGTTAACGAGTTTACGCTTGAAGCGCCAAAAACAAAGTTGTTCGTTGCCAAAATGCGGGAGCTTGGTTTAGCAAGCGCCTTAATCATTACCGCTGAGTTTGATGATCGTCTCTTTCTTGCCGCGCGCAATGTCATGCATACCGATGTAATCACCTCGGATCAGATTGATCCGGTTACTCTGATTGCCTATCCGCATGTCGTCATAACCGTTGACGCGTTAAAACAGCTTGAGGAGACCTACGCATGAACGAGCAGCGCCTAATGAAGGTTATTTTAGCTCCGCTCATCTCTGAAAAGAGTTCAGGTGTTAGCGACAAAAATAACCAGTATGTTTTTAAGACAGTAGTTGATGCAACCAAGGCAGAGATTAAAGCAGCAATTGAGTTGCTCTTCTCTGTCGGCGTAACCAAGGTTACTGTTGCGAACGTAAAAGGGAAAGTCAAACGCTTCCGTAATAAAGAAGGAAAGCGTAAGGACTGGAAAAAGGCTTATGTCACCTTGAAGGCGGGTCAAGAGATTGATCTCCTGGGTGGGGCAGATTTTAGTTAGGAGTATCTAATGCCAGTAGCTAAGATGAAATCCACCTCAGCCGGACGTCGCTCCATGGTCAAGGTGGTCAATAAAGAGCTTCACAAAGGTGCGCCTTATGCACCTCTGCTTGAGAAAAAGTCTAAAAGTGGTGGTCGTAATAATAATGGCCGTATTACCGTGCGTCATCATGGTGGTGGCCATAAACAGCACTATCGTATTGTTGATTTCAAGCGTGATAAAGAGGGTGTGCCAGGCGTTGTCGAGCATCTTGAGTACGATCCAAACCGTACCGCTCATATTGCGCTAATTAAGTATGCTGATGGTGAGCGACGCTACATCATCGCGCCAAAATTACTGGCAGTTGGGGATACTGTCCTCTCCGGTACTGATGCGCCTATTAAAGTCGGTAATGCAATGAAATTAAGCAGTATCCCTTTGGGTAGCGTGATTCACTGTATTGAGATGAAGCCGGGTAAAGGTGCGCAGATGGCACGCTCTGCCGGTGCGGCGGTACAGCTGGTGGCGCGTGAGGGGAGCTATGCGACGCTACGTTTGCGTTCAGGTGAAATGCGTAAGGTTTTATCAGTCTGTATGGCAACGATTGGTGAAGTCAGTAACAGCGAACATAGCCTGCGTAAGTTGGGTAAGGCAGGAGCCAGTCGCTGGCGTGGCGTCAGACCAACCGTTCGCGGTGTTGTGATGAACCCTGTTGATCACCCGCATGGTGGTGGTGAAGGTCGCACCTCTGGTGGACGTCACCCAGTAACCCCTTGGGGTGTTCCGACTAAGGGTTACAAGACCCGTAGTAATAAACGTACTGATTCATTAATCGTACGTCGTCGCAACAAGAAGTAGGTGAAATTAGATTATGCCAAGATCAATTAAAAAAGGCCCATTCGTCGATCACCACCTTGCCAGCAAGGTGGTTACGGCAATTGCCTCATCAAGCCGTAAGCCAATTAAAACATGGTCTCGTCGTTCAATGATTTTGCCTGACATGGTAGGGCTGACTATTGCTATTCATAATGGCCGTCAGCACGTTCCAGTCCTGGTTAATGAGAATATGGTTGGCCACAAACTCGGTGAGTTTGCACCAACCCGTACTTTCAGAGGCCATGTTGCTGACAAGAAATCTAAGAGATAGGGTGAGATGATGCCTAAAGAGACAAGAGCTGTGCTGACTAACATTAGGATTTCGCCGCAGAAGATGCGTCTGGTTGCTGATCTGATTCGTGGCATCCATGTTGAGAAAGCATTGGAACAGTTAGCTTTCAGTAACAAGAAAGCAGCTGTAATTATTAAAAAAGTGCTTGAATCAGCCATTGCTAACGCCGAGCACAATGATGGTGCTGATGTTGACGAATTGAAGGTCTCTTCAATTTATGTTGACCAAGGGCCTGTCATGAAGAGAATGCGCGCTCGCGCTAAGGGGCGGGGCAACCGCATTGTGAAGCGCACAAGTCACGTGACCGTCATGGTCGCACAGAAGTAGGTGGAGCTGTAATGGGTCAAAAAGTACATCCGATTGGAATTCGTCTGGGAATCACGAAAGACTGGACGTCAAAATGGTATGCCAGCAGTAAGGATTACGGTAAGTTCCTTGGTGTTGATCTTGAAGTGCGACGTTTTTTGCAGAAGGAGCTTGAGCAGGCTTCTGTCAGTCGCATTCAGATAGAGCGTCCTGCACAAAACGCCCGTATTACCATTCATACTGCCCGTCCGGGCCAGGTGATTGGTAAAAAAGGTGAGGATATTGAGCGTCTGCGCAATAAGGTCTCATCAATGATGGGGTGTCCGGTTCACATCAATATTGAAGAAGTGCGTAAGCCTGAACTTGATGCCACCTTGGTTGCACAGAGCATCGCTCAGCAACTTGAGCGTCGCATTATGTTTCGCAGAGCGATGAAACGTTCAGTGACTAACTCGATGCGGCTGGGTGCAAAGGGAATAAAGATTAATGTTGGCGGGCGTCTGAATGGTGCCGAGATCGCGCGTAGCGAGTGGTATCGTGAAGGTCGTGTACCACTTCATACTTTGCGTGCTGATATTGATTATGGGGTTGCCGAGGCAAAAACAACCTACGGTATAATTGGCGTTAAGGTCTGGATCTTCAAAGGTGAAGTCTATGATCATGGCGATCTTGCTGATGCAGATAAAAGCAGCACAGCAGGCAAAAAAAGTGCTGTAGCACAGTAGTGGGATAGAAGAGAATGCTTCAACCTAAACGGACAAAATTTAGAAAACAGATGAAAGGCCGCAATCGCGGTCTCGCTGTCAGTGGTAGCAAGGTCAGCTTTGGTGAGTTTGGCTTAAAGGCAATCGGTCGTGGTATGATTACGGCTCGCCAGATTGAGTCAGCGCGTCGAGCCATGACTCGTCATATTAAGCGTGGCGGCAAGATCTGGATTCGCATCTTTCCTGATAAACCAATTACTGAAAAGCCACTTGAGGTCAGACAGGGTAAAGGAAAAGGTAACGTAGAGTATTACGTTGCACTTATTCAACCAGGTCGTATGCTCTATGAGATGGAAGGGGTAGATGAGTCGGTTGCAAGAGAGGCTTTTACCCTTGCTGCTGCAAAGCTACCAATTAAAACGACATTTGTAACGCGGACGATATTGTGATGAAGGCAACTGAACTACGGCAAAAAAGCAGCGAAGAGCTGAATAGTGAGCTGACCGCACTGCTGCGTGAACAGTTTAACCTGCGTATGCAGCGTGGCATTGGGCAGCTAAGTCAACCGCATAGCATTAAGACAGTTCGTCGTGACATTGCAAGAATTAAGACCCTACTCGTTGAAAAGGCTAAATCATGAGTGAAGAGAACAAGGTTTCACGCACCGTATCCGGTGAAGTCATAAGCGATAAAATGGATAAAACCATTACACTTCTTATTGAGCGAACCATTAAGCACCCTGTTTATGGTAAGTACATTAAGCGTTCAACCAAAATTCATGCTCATGATGAGAACAATGAGTGCGGTGTTGGTGATGTGGTCTCTGTTCGTGAGTGCCGCCCCTATTCAAAAACTAAAACATGGCAACTTGTTCAGGTGATTGAGAAGGCATCCTAGCTATAGGATCTGTTCGCGTTCAAGTGATAGGGTCATCATAAATCTAAGGCCTGGGGACAAATAGTTCTTGGGCTTTTCTCTATTCAGTGGTATTATCTCGCCCCCCTCGGGGTAGGTTGAGAAAAAACAGTTTTTTAAGGGATTGCTTCATGATTCAAATGCAGACAAGACTTAGTGTTGCTGATAACAGCGGTGCCCGCATAGTTCAGTGCATTAAGGTACTCGGTGGTTCTCACCGTCGCTATGCCGCAATTGGTGACATTATTAAAGTCAGCGTTAAAGAGGCGATTCCTCGCGGTAAGGTGAAAAAAGGTGATGTATATAATGCTGTAGTTGTGCGTACGAAAAAAGGTGTACGTCGTTCAGATGGTTCACTAATTCGTTTCGACAGTAACTCGGCGGTTATTCTGAATAACCAGCATCAACCTATTGGCACTCGTATTTTTGGACCCGTCACACATGAACTGCGCGGTGAAAAATTTATGAAAATAATCTCACTCGCTCCAGAAGTATTATAAGGTTAGGCTAGAAAGATGAGAAAACTTAAAAAGGGCGATGAAATTATAGTCATCGCTGGTAAAGACAAAAATAAACGTGGTGCGATATCATCGGTTGTCAATGATTCTCGGGTTATTGTAGATGGTGTGAATATTGCTCATATTCATCAAAAGCCTAATCCTAATGCGGGTATTCCTGGCGGGATTGTTGACAAGGCTCGTCCGTTAGATATTTCTAACGTAGCCATCTATAACAGTGCGACAAAAAGCGCAGACCGAGTCGGATTCAAGTTTACCGATGATGGTAAAAAAATCAGAATTTTCAAATCAACCGGCGAAGCCATAGACGTTTAGTCGGGGAGTTATCATGGCAAGATTAGAACAGTTTTATAAAGAGAGTGTGGTCCCAAAGCTCAAGGCAGAACTGGGTATCAATAATGTAATGGAGATTCCACGCATCACCAAAATCACCATTAATATGGGTGTTGGTGAGGCGGCTACAGACAAAAAGGTCATGGATAATGCAGTCGCTGATTTGGCAAAGATTAGCGGCCAAAAGCCGGTAGTTACCAAGGCACGTAAATCTGTGGCAAGTTTTAAGATTCGTGACGATATGGCGGTTGGCTGTAAAGTAACCCTGCGTCGTGAGCGTATGTATGAGTTTCTTGATCGTCTAGTGACCATTGCGATTCCTCGTATTCGTGACTTTCGTGGCTTAAGTCCAAAGTCATTTGATGGCCAGGGTAACTATAGTATGGGTGTCAGAGAGCAGATTATCTTTCCAGAAATCGACTACGATAAAATTGATAAGTTGCGTGGTATGGATATTTCGATTACGACTACCGCAAAAACTGACGATGAGGCAAGAGCTTTGCTTCGCGCATTCAACTTTCCATTGAAGGGTTAACTGACATGGCAAAAACATCGATGGTGCAGCGTGAACTCAAGCGTGCGCGTCTGGTCAAAAAATACGCTGCCAAGCGAGCTGAGATTAAAGCCAAATTAGCTAATGCGGCAACAACCTATGAAGAGTGTGAGCAACTGAATGTGATGTTGCAAAAGTTACCGCGTGACTCCTCGCCAGTTCGTCAACGTAATCGTTGTAGTCTGACAGGGCGTCCGCACGGTTATTTCCGTAAGTTCGGTCTTGGCCGGATTAAATTACGCGAATCAATGATGCGTGGAGATGTGCCTGGCCTGCGTAAAGCAAGTTGGTAGTCTGTAGTCGTTGCAGGTTAAGCTAAATCAATTAACGGAGAAAATTCAGGCATGAGCATGACTGATCCAATCGCAGATATGTTAACCCGTATTCGTAACGGGCTATCTGCATCCAAAGTAGAGGTCAAAATGCCCTCTTCTAAGGTAAAAAAGTCACTAGCCCTTGTTCTTAAACAAGAGGGTTATATTAATGACTTTTCAGAACAGGATATCGATGGCAAGCCGACCCTAAGTGTAGATCTTAAGTACTATGCGGGTCGTCCAGTAATAGAAAAGATTGTCAGGATAAGTAAGCCTGGGCAACGTATCTATAAGTCCAAAGAGGAGTTGCCCAAGGTTTTGGGTGGTCTGGGGATATCTATTGTATCGACATCAAAAGGGATGATGACTGATCGTGCTGCGCGTAATGCGGGGCATGGCGGTGAGATCATCTGTACTGTACAGTAGGAGATAATTTATGCCTCGCGTATTAGATAGTTTTACCTTGCCAAAGGGTGTCTCAATTGCTGTCAACGGTCAGGAGATCACCGTCTCTGGTACTAAAGGTTCTCTGCAGCACTCAATGCATCACACGGTGACCGTTAATGTAGATGCCGAATCAGTGAGTTTCTCGTCACAGAATGCGACAGATGATAATCTTGCTCTAATTGGTACAACTAAAGCGTTGATTAATTCAATGGTTGTTGGTGTCTCCAAAGGTTTTGAAAGAAAGCTTGAACTGATTGGTGTGGGTTATAAGGCTGCGCTAAAAGGACAAGCTTTAAGTTTAACACTAGGCTTTTCTCACCCTGTCGAGTTTGCTATTCCCGACGGAATAGTTATAGAGACGCCAACTGCTACGGAGATCCTTGTTAAAGGTATCGATAAACAACTGGTAGGACAGGTCTCTGCAAATATTCGTGCATATCGCCCACCGGAGCCATATAAGGGTAAAGGGGTTCGCTACTCTGGCGAACATATTATTCGCAAAGAGACTAAGAAGAAGTAGAGAGACTTAGATGCATATTAAGACTGAATCAAGAATCCGACGTGCCGCTCGCGGCAGGGCGAAGATCGAAAATCTGGGAATTGAACGTCTCTGTGTAAATCGTACCCCTCGTCATATTTACGCACAAGTGATAACAGCTGATGGTAGTAAAGTGATTGCCGCTGCTAACACCCTGCAAAAGCAGGTGCGTGAGCAGGTTAAAAATTGTGGCAACATTGACGCTGCAACGGTTGTTGGTCGTATCGTCGCTGAGCGTGCAATAGAAGCTGGTATAAAGCGCCTAGCATTTGATCGCTCAGGATACAAATACCATGGTCGCGTTAAAGCATTAGCTGACGCTGCACGTGAAACTGGACTGGAGTTTTAAGGGTTAGTTATGGCAACAGCAGAATCTGCAAGTGCTGATGGCTTTATTGAAAAGTTAATCGGTGTAAATCGTGTATCCAAGGTTGTTAAAGGTGGACGTCAGTTTGGCTTCACCGCCCTCACCGTCGTCGGTGATGGTAAAGGACGAATTGGCTATGGAACAGGCAAATCTAAAGAGGTGCCTCTGGCTATCTCTAAGGCGATGGAAAATGCGCGAAAAAGTATGCGCCGTGTGCATATAACTGAGGCAGAGTCACTGCACTACCATATGACTGCAGCTCACTGCGGTGCAAAGGTCTATATGCAGCCAGCATCAGAGGGTACCGGGATTATTGCCGGTGGCGCAATGCGCGCTGTTTTCGAAGTTGTCGGGGTAAAGAATGTTCTTGCCAAGTGTATTGGCAGCAGTAATCCGATAAACGTCGTTCGCGCAACGATTGCTGGATTGACCTCCATCTCCTCTCCCGAAGAGGTTGCGGCGAAACGTGGCAAGAGTGTTCAGGAAATTCTGGATTAATATGATGGCTGATAAAATTAAAGTAAAACTGGTTAAAAGTATTATCGGACGGCAACCTTCGCATCGTGCTTGTGTTGCAGGACTTGGTCTGAGAAAAATTAACCAGATCTCCGAGGTCGAAGATACTCCGGCAGTGCGTGGCATGATTAATCGTGTCTGTTATATGGTTAAAGTTGTCGAGCAATAAAATAAAATGAATTTAAATGAACTCTCTCCTGCTGAAGGCAGTAAACAGGACCGCAAACGTGTAGGTCGCGGCATTGGCTCAAACTGGGGTAAAACCTGTGGACGTGGTCATAAAGGTCAAAAGTCTCGTGCAGGTGGTTTTCACAAGGTTGGCTTCGAGGGGGGGCAAATGCCTCTGCAACGTCGCCTACCCAAGGTTGGATTTACCACCCAAATTAGTCGTGTAACCGAAGAGGTTCGTCTTAACGAACTGAACAAACTTGCAACTGACGAGGTTGATCTGTTAGCGCTTAAAGCAGCGAATATTATTCGTCAAAGTACACTTCGAGTGAAAGTGATCGCCTCTGGCGCCATTACCAAGGCAATCAACTTGCGTGGTATTGCAGCAACAAAGGGTGCTGCTGCGGCGATTGTTGCTGCTGGCGGAACAGTAGGGGCTTAGTCTAGGTGGCATCATCTGCATCAGCAATGGCAGCCATGCTGTCAGGTGGTAAACTGGCTGAATTAAAGCAACGGCTTCTTTTTGTTTTAGGCGCCTTACTTGTTTTCAGAATTGGTACACACATCCCCGTACCCGGCATTGATCCGGTTGCTCTGGCTGCGCTCTTTGAGCAACAGAAAGGCACCATTCTTGACATGTTTAACATGTTCTCAGGTGGGGCGTTGCAGCGTTTCTCGGTGCTCGCACTGGGAATCATGCCATACATTTCAGCCTCCATTATTGTGCAGCTGTTAACCAAGGTTTCACCTAAGCTGGAACAGTTGAGCAAAGAGGGTGCTCAGGGTAAACGTAAAATAACGCAATACACCCGTTTTGGCACACTAGCACTGGCGACATTCCAGGGGCTTGGGGTAGCGGTAATGCTGGAGAGTCAGATTGCTCCAGGTAACCTCGCGGTAGTCATCGATCCAGGCATGGTTTTTCGAGTTGTCACCGTGGTCACACTGGTGACCGGCACAATGTTTCTAATGTGGCTTGGGGAGCAGGTGACCGAACGTGGTGTTGGTAATGGTATTTCAATTATCATTTTCGCCGGTATTGTTGCCGGCTTACCAAGCGCCATTGGCGGAACGCTCGAACTTGCTAGAACTGGCGAACTCAATGCAGGCCTGATTCTCTTGATATTTGCGATTGCCCTAATGGTGACCGGTTTCGTTATTTTCGTTGAGCGTGGCCAACGTCGCATCACCGTCAACTATGCACAGCGCCAACAGGGTAGAAAACTCTATGCCGCGCAGTCAAGCCACCTGCCGCTTAAGGTGAATATGGCTGGCGTTATCCCTCCGATTTTTGCCTCGAGTATCATTCTCTTTCCGGCTACGTTAGGCGGGTGGTTTGGTAATATGGAGGGGTTGGGCTGGCTGCAGGATATTACTGCGACACTGTCACCTGGTCAGCCGCTTTACGTTCTCTTCTATGCGCTGGCTATTGTCTTCTTCTGTTTCTTCTATACCGCGTTAATGTTTAACCCGACTGAGACAGCCGATAATTTGAAGCGTTCCGGTGCCTTTATTCCCGGCATTCGACCCGGACAACAGACTGCCAAGTATATTGATAACATCTTGGGTAAACTGACGCTTGCGGGTGCTGTCTATATTACTGCAGTCTGTCTGCTGCCAGAGTTTCTGATTTTATCATGGAATGTCCCCTTCTATTTTGGCGGAACTTCACTGTTAATTATTGTCGTTGTGGTCATGGATTTTATGGCACAGATACAGTCTCACCTGATGTCGCATCAATACGAAGGTTTGATGAAAAAAGCAAATCTTAAAGGTTATGGTCGTACAGGCGTTTAGTTTTTAGTATTGGAGATTAAAATGAAAGTTAGAGCATCCGTTAAAAAGATGTGCAGAAACTGTAAAATTGTCCGTCGTAACGGATCAGTAAGAGTTATCTGCTCAACAGACGCAACCCATAAACAGCGTCAAGGTTAACAAAGCGCTATAACGTAAGTTGTAGCAGTTGTTAAATAGCGTTATAATTACAAGTTTTCTGACTTGTTGCAGGCAATTTGATTGATTAGGGAGTGGCTAGATGGCCCGTATTGCTGGAATTAATATACCTGTTCAAAAACACACAGTTATTGCACTAACATCGATCTACGGCATTGGCAGTACCCGTGCCAAAGGGATCTGTGCAGAGACCGGTGTGGCTCCAGAGATGAAGGTTAAAGATTTATCGGAAGAGCAGGTTGAACTACTGCGTAAGTCAGTAGCGAAGTTTATTGTCGAAGGCGATTTGCGCCGGGAAGTTTCAATGAATATTAAACGCTTGATGGATCTCGGTTGTTACCGTGGTATTCGTCATCGTCGTGGTTTGCCGGTCAGAGGCCAGCAGACACAAACTAACGCACGTACCCGTAAGGGCCCACGTCGTCCAATTAAACGTTAATTAGCTATATTTTCAGGATTATTTCATGGCAAAAGCGAAGTCGAGCGGCAAAACCCGCAAGAAAGAGAAGAAGAACGTTGTTGATGGTATTGCACACGTTCACGCCTCTTTCAATAACACTATCATCACTATTAGTGATCGTCAGGGCAATGCTCTCTGCTGGGCTACTGCGGGTGGCTCGGGATTTCGTGGGTCAAGAAAAAGTACACCTTTTGCTGCACAGATAGCAGCGGAAAATGCGGGTGCAACGGCTCAGGAATTTGGCATGAAGAATCTTGACGTTTGGGTTCGTGGCCCGGGTCCTGGTCGTGACTCTGCAGTTCGTGCACTTAACAATTTAGGTTTTAAAATCACCAGCATTGAGGACAGAACATCGATTCCGCATAATGGTTGCAGACCGCCTAAGCGTCGTCGTGTATAGCAGATAATTTATGAGTTTAATTAATAATAACGCAGCAAGAGGGTATATGTAAGTGGCAAGGTATATAGGCTCAAAGTGTCGTCAGTGCCGCCGTGAAGGTGTAAAGCTGTTCTTAAAGGCGGAGAAGTGTTTCTCCAGCAAGTGTCCTATGGAGAGTCGCCCTTATCCTCCGGGTCAGCATGGCCAGCGTCGTGGTCGTCTCTCTGATTATGCACTGCAATTGCGTGAAAAGCAGAAGATGCGTCGTATTTACGGACTTCTCGAAACTCAATTCCGTTTGTACTATAAAGAAGCTGACCGTCTGAAGGGATCAACCGGTGAGAATCTTCTGCAATTGTTGGAACGTCGCCTTGACAATGTCATCTTTCGCATGGGGTTTGCAGGATCGCGCACTGAAGCGAGGCAGTTGGTGCGCCATAATGCGATTAATGTGAATGGTGCGCGTGTCAATATTCCTTCATATAAAGTTAATCCTGGTGATCTGCTTGCTGTTGCTGACTCTGCACGTGAACAGCTTCGTGTGAAAGCTGCCAGTGATATGGCGCAGCAGCGCGGTATTCCAGAGTGGTTAGATGTTGATGCCAGCAAGTTAAGCGGAGTCTTCAAGGTCATTCCTGATCGCGCAGATCTTCCGCTCGAGGTTCAGGAACAGCTCGTTGTGGAGCTTTACTCCAAGTAATGCCCATTCGTGGCAACTGCATTGCAGTTGCCACATCCAAGACACCACTGTTTATTAGCAATATATTTTTTAAGGAATACCTATGCAGGCCGAAGAGCTCGAGTTATTAAAGCCACGACTCGTTGGTGTTAAAAAAATCAGTGAAAATTATGCAAAGGTGACCCTTGAACCACTCGAGCGTGGCTTTGGTCATACGCTTGGTAATTCACTGCGTCGTATTCTGCTCTCTTCAATGGTTGGCAGTGCGATTACTGAGGTTAAAATTGAGGGTGTGCTTCATGAGTACTCCTCAATTGAGGGTGTTCAGCAGGATACTCTGGAGATTCTTTTGAATCTGAAGGGCGTTGCAATTCGTCTAAATAATCGTGCAACTGCGACTCTGTCACTCTCGAAAAAAGGTGAAGGTGTTGTGACTGCAGGTGATATCGTTTTAAATGATGATGTTGAAATTATTAATCCGGATCATGTTATTGCCAATCTGACGAAAGATGGCGTTTTAAAAATGGAGATTAAGGTTGAGAAAGGGCGTGGATATGTCCCGTCAACTCAACATCTTAATGATGATGAAGAGACACACTCACTCTCTGCGCTACGTCTTGATGCCTCCTTTAGTCCTATTCGTCGTGTCGCCTGTAACGTTGAAAATGCGCGTGTTGAGCAGCGTACTGACCTTGACCGTCTGATCATCGAGATTGAGACCAATGGTACGATTGAACCGGATGATGCGGTGCGTCAGGCGGCTACCATTCTTCAGGATCAGCTCTCTACTTTTGTTGAACTTAAGAAGATGGAGATGCACTCATCAGATCAAGCAGAGCCGGAGATTAATCCTATTCTACTGCGACCGGTTGATGATCTTGAACTTACTGTGCGCTCTGCAAATTGCCTGAAAGCTGAAAATATTATGTATATCGGTGATCTTGTGCAACGTACTGAAGTTGAGCTGTTAAAAACACCTAATCTGGGTAAAAAATCACTGACAGAAATTAAGGATGTTCTCGCTTCACGTGGTTTAACGCTTGGTATTCCTCTTGAGGGGTGGCCGCCAGCAAGTCTGGTTGCGCAAATGGCCGAAGAGAAGAAATAGAATTTTCCCTGTTAACCGATTACCTATTAGTATTGAATTAAGGATATAGAATGAGACATCGTAACTCTGGTCGTCAGCTTAACCGAAATAGCAGCAATCGTAAGGCGATGTTTCGCAATATGGCTTCGTCGCTTTTTCGTCATGAGTTAATTCGTACCACGCTGCCAAAAGCAAAGGAGCTGCGTCGCGTAGCTGAACCACTTATTACTGTCGCGAAGATCGATGGGGTCGCTAACCGTCGTTTAGTCTCTGCGCGTCTGCGTGATGAAGAGATTGTAGCAAAGCTGTTTAATGATTTAGGTCCTCGCTATAAAGAGCGCAATGGTGGTTATCTGCGTATTCTTAAGTGCGGTTTTCGTACTGGGGATAAAGCGCCGATGGCCTATGTTGAACTCATAGACCGTCCCATCACTGCAGCGGCGGTTGATGCTGAATAGTTTTTCACCTTTATAGCCAAATATAAGCCGAATGAAAGTTCGGCTTTTTTTGTGTCATATAAATGGTACCAAGACAAATTGTTTTAATGACTGATTTTGGTTGTGACGGGATCTACACGGCGCAACTGGAGTCACTGCTCTATTCTGTTTGTGAAGATATCAGAGTCATTACCCTTTTCACACGTCTGCCTGCCTTTAATATTCAGGCGGCAGCCTACCTACTGCCTGCATACACGCCGTATTTCCCTGCCACAACCATCTTTATTTGCGTCGTTGATCCAGGTGTAGGCAGTGAGCGCCCAGCGGTGCTAATAAAGGCAGACGAGCAGTGGTTTATTGGCCCAGATAATGGACTTTTTGAGTTAATAAAACGTCGGGCGTCAACGGTTAAAATTTGGCATATTGATGTCGCCCTGCTGCAGTTACATGGCAAGCTTGCTTTGCAACCATCATACTCATTTCATGGGCGCGATATTTTTGCACCGCTTGCGGTGGCGCTTGCCAAAAATTGTCTGCCGCCACTGCAATCTATTGAGCAGGATTATCGGGAAGAGGGGTGGCCTGATGAGTGGCCGGTGATTATTTATATCGATGCGTATGGTAATTTAATAAGCGGGTTGCGAGGTTCGGCGGTGGAGAAAACAGCAGCGCTGCAACTAAAGGGGTGTCGCTGCCCACGGGTTAACACCTTCTCTGAGGTGCTTCAGGGTCAACCGCTTTGCTATATGAATGCCAATGGTCTTTTGGAAATTGCAGTAAATGGCGGTTCTGCTGCGAACTTTTTTACGGCGAAGGTGGGCGATCTCCTTAGTTTAGTGACTGATTGAGCAGGGGTCGAAGAAATTTTCCGGTGTGCGACTGCTCTGCCAAAGCGACCGCTTCCGGAGTACCGCAAACCAGTACCTCACCGCCACCGCTACCCCCCTCGGGACCAAGGTCAATAATCCAGTCGGCGCATTTAATGACATCAAGATTGTGTTCAATAATCACAATGGTGTTGCCATGATCGCAAAGACGTTCAAGCACCAGTAGGAGTTGACGAATATCTGCAAAATGCAAGCCTGTAGTGGGTTCATCCAATATGTAGAGTGTTTTACCCGTATCACGCTTGGAGAGTTCGCGTGCAAGCTTGATACGTTGCGCCTCGCCACCGGAGAGGGTGGTCGCTGCCTGACCGAGTCGGATGTAGCCTAATCCGACATCAACCAGTGTCTGTAATTTACGTGCGATAACCGGAATCGCGCTAAAATTAGCAAGGGCATCTTCAACTGTAAGATCAAGCACTTCAAATATAGAGAGCCCTTTGTAGCGTACCTCAAGGGTTTCGCGGTTATAGCGTTTGCCTTGACACTGGTCACAGGCGACATAAACATCAGGAAGAAAGTGCATCTCCACTTTTATCAACCCATCGCCTTTACACGCTTCGCAGCGCCCACCGCGTACATTAAAACTAAAGCGCCCAGGTTGGTAACCGCGAGTCCGTGCCTCCTGAGTTGCGGCAAAGAGTTCCCGAATGGGGGTGAAGAGTCCAGTGTAGGTGGCCGGATTAGAGCGGGGGGTGCGGCCAATCGGGCTTTGGTCAATATCGACGATTTTATCAAAAAACGCTAAACCATCGATCGCATCAACCGCAGCGACCTCTTCGTGGGCGTGATTAATGGTGTTGGCAGCATAGCGATAGAGTGTGTCATTAATTAGAGTCGATTTCCCCGAGCCTGAGACACCGGTAATACAGCTCATTAGCCCTACCGGAATATTGACTGTAATATTTTTAAGATTATTACCGCGAGCGCCACGCAGAGCGATTTGGCGTTGCGGATCGCTAGCGCGGCGCGGCAGGTGATAGCTAATCTGCTCTAAACCAGCAAGATAACGTCCGGTTAGCGAGTTTGGGTCAGCCATTACTTCATTAGCCGTACCAGACGCCACCACCTGACCACCATGAACACCGGCACCGGGGCCAATATCCACTAGGTGATCCGCAGAGCGCATCGCCTCCTCGTCATGCTCAACCACAATAACAGTGTTGCCGAGATCACGCAGATGAAACAGCGTTTGTAATAGGCGTTGATTGTCGCGCTGATGCAGACCGATTGAGGGTTCATCAAGAATATACATCACTCCCACAAGACCAGCACCAATTTGGCTTGCAAGACGAATACGCTGCGCCTCGCCGCCGGAGAGAGTGTCAGCGCTGCGGTTAAGGTTAAGGTAATCAAGGCCGACATTTTCAAGAAAAGTGAGACGGGCAGTGATCTCCTTAACAATTTTGGCGGCAATTTCGCCCCGCCAGCCGGGCAGAGAGAGGTGGTTAAAAAAATGGATAGCCTCGGTGACAGCGAGAGCAGTAATTGCATGAATCGCGTGATTATTAAGAAAGACATTTCGCGCAGTGAGATTAAGTCGACTCCCTTTGCAGCTTTCACAGGGCTGCTGGCTCTGAAAACGGCTCAGCTCCTCGCGTACTGATTCGGAGTCGGTGTCGTGATAGCGCCGCGTTAAATTGGGAATAATTCCCTCAAATGGTGCAGTGCGTTGGTAACTGGTGAAGCGCTCACTCTGATAGGTGAGATTGACTGCCTCCTCGCCGCTGCCAAAAAGGATAATATTTTGAATTTTTTCGCAAAGGTCGGCAAAAGGGGTATCAATCGAAAAGTTAAAATGGCTGGCAAGGGAGTTTAATAGCTGAAAATAGAAGGGACTGCTGCGATCCCAGCCACGAATGGCCCCCTCTGCAAGTGACTTTTCCGGCTGTTGCACGACCCTGTCGCGGTCAAAAAACTGTTTAACGCCAAGACCATCACATTCGGAACAGGCACCGGCGGGGTTATTAAAAGAGAAGAGGCGCGGTTCGAGTTCGGGCAGCGAGAAGTTGCAATGCGGGCAGGCGTAACGTGAAGAGAAGAGTTGCGGCGACACGGGTGAGGCTGTCTCCATGGCGACCACCAGTGCCAGACCATCACTGAGCTTTAGTGTTGTTTCAATAGAGTCGGCAAGGCGTTGACGAAGATCGCTGCGCACCTTAAAACGGTCAATAACCACCTCTATGGTATGTTTTTTACGCAGCTCCAGCTTTGGCAGATCATCAAGCTCAAAAAGATCGCCATCAATGCGTGCCCGCAAATAGCCCTGCGCCCGCAACTCGGCGAAAAGCTGTTCAAACTCCCCTTTACGTTCAACGACGACCGGAGCGAGCAGCATCAGTTTCTCCCCCTCTGGCAGTGTTAGTATGGAATCCACCATCTGGCTTACGGTTTGCGCCGTAAGGCGGCTCTGATGTTCAGGACAGCGCGGCTCGCCGGCACGGGCAAAAAGGAGCCGCAGATAGTCATAAATTTCGGTCACGGTGCCAACTGTTGAGCGTGGATTATGGGAAGTTGCCTTCTGCTCAATAGAGATAGCCGGAGAGAGCCCCTCAATATGGTCAATATCGGGCTTCTCCATCATTGATAAAAATTGCCGCGCATAGGCGGAAAGAGACTCAACGTAACGTCGTTGACCTTCGGCATAGATGGTATCGAAGGCCAAAGATGATTTTCCGGAGCCAGAGGGGCCAGTAATCACAATCAGTTTATCGCGTGGCAACTCAATGGTAATATTTTTTAAATTATGGGTGCGGGCACCCTCAATGCGAATCGTGTTCATAAATTCCTGAATCTGTGCGGCAGCATGCAACTCTGCTAATATACGCCTTCAGTCACCCTTGTCCAAGACAAAAAGTGACGCCATCACCTTAAGGTTATTTGATGCAGTCAATTACAAAAATGAGCGTTACCGAAACACGGGCAGCGCAATCACTGGCGGCAATTTTTGCCTTTCGAATGCTCGGTCTCTTTATGATCTTGCCTGTTTTCGCACTTTATGCACAGGATTTAGCAGGGGTCACCCCCCTACGCATTGGTATTGCGATTGGTATCTACGGACTGACACAGGGGTTATTGCAGATCCCCTTTGGCATGCTTTCGGATCGTTACGGGCGCAAACCACTGCTCTATCTGGGGATGATCATCTTTGCCATTGGCAGCTTGATTGCAGGCAGTAGTGACAGCATTGAAGGGGTGATTATTGGGCGGGCAGTACAGGGAGCAGGCGCCGTGGCGGCGGTGATTATGGCGCTCTTGGCCGATCTGACCAGTGAAGAGCATCGCACCCGCGCCATGGCGTTTATCGGTATTAGCATCGGTTTCTCGTTTATCGGTGCGATGGCACTAGGGCCGTTATTAAGTAGCTATATCGGGGTAAATGGCCTCTTTTACTTTACCGCCCTGTTAGCGCTTGTCGGCATGGCGACAATCTACTTTATTGTTCCTAATCCGGCTGTTAGTCGCTTTCATCGTGACACCGCACTAACCCCGCAACTTTTGGCGCCGGTACTTGCCAATTCGCAACTGCTGCGCCTCAATCTGGGAATTATGATTCTTCATATGGTGCTGACGGCCACCTTTGTGGTGATTCCGCTACAGCTGCGCGATATGGGGCTGGCGGCTGCGGATCATGGCTATTTCTACCTGCCAGTGATGCTGGTGGGAATGTTACTCATGGTGCCGCTGGTGATTATTGCCGAGAGTAAGCGCCAGATGAAGCCGGTTTTTGTCGGTGCGATTCTGTTATTACTGCTGGCAGTGCTTGGGATTAATCTTCTCGCGCACAGCTTATGGATAATGGGGGTGATGCTGGCGCTCTACTTTACCGCCTTTAATCTTCTTGAGGCGACACTCCCCTCGCTGGTCTCCAAATATACGCCGGTGACTAGCAAGGGAACGGCGATGGGGGTCTATACCAGCAGCCAGTTTTTGGGTGCTTTTTTGGGAGGGGCAATGGGGGGCTATCTTCATGGTGCCTTTGACAGCGCCATGGTGTTGTATGCCGCAGCAGGATTGCTGCTGCTCTGGGCGTTAGCCGCCTTGACGATGGAGTCGCCACGTTACCTGCTGCCACGGCTGCTTAATGTCGGGGCGCTCACGCCAGAGGCAGAACATCATCTCTTTTCCCTGCTGGGTGCAGTGAAGGGCGTGGTGGATGTCGATATTAATCGTGAAGAGGGAATCGCCTATTTGAAGGTGGATAGCAAGCATCTTGATGAAGCGGCTCTGTTACAATATTCACGAAACCAACCATCAATTACAACCCTCTAAGGAGCAAGCGTTATGGCAGGAGTGAACAAAGTTATTCTCGTTGGCAATTTAGGCAAAGATCCAGAAATCCGTTACACCCAGGATCAGCGTCCTATCGCTACCATCACCCTTGCGACCAGTGAGAGTTGGACAGATAAAAACAGCGGCCAGAAACAAGAGAAGACCGAGTGGCATCGTGTGGTATTTTTTGGAAAGATCGCTGAAATTGTCGAGCGCTATCTGAAAAAGGGTTCTAAAGTCTACGTTGAGGGTAAACTGCAAACACGCAAATGGACCGATCAGAGTGGTCAGGATCGTTATACCACCGAGGTAGTTGTTGATATGACTGGCACCATGCAGATGTTGGACAGTCGCAGCGGTGGCGGTACCGCAGAGTATAGTCAGGGGCAGTCAGCGCCATCCTATGGTGGCGACAATAGCTACGACAACAGTAACAGCTCGCCCGCAGCAGCCCCCAACAGTGGCCGCAGCAAGCCCGCCAGCCAAGCACCCGCCAGCCAATCGAATAGCCCTGTCAGTTTTGATGATGAGGATGTGCCGTTCTAGGG